>CAYVUF010000070.1:0-9376 GCA_964454605.1 uncultured Bacteroides sp. | reverse complement strand
CCCACGTATCCAGCTTGGAAGGCTGGTGTTCTACCATTGAACTACACCCGCAAAACTTTTTTGAATCGGGGTGACAGGATTCGAACCTGCGACCCCCTGGTCCCAAACCAGGTGCTCTAGCCAAGCTGAGCCACACCCCGATGTGTTTTCTGTTGTTTCCTTTCGGTTCACAACGCAAGACATATTATATAATAAGGATTTTGGTATGTCAACCACTTTTTTAAATTTTTTTTATTTTTTTCAATTTTTTTCTTTTTTCCCCAAAATGCTGAAGCGAAAAAAACGCTTTCGCCCCAGCATTCATCCTTATTTCTGCCTTTTTTACAATTTAAATCTGTTCATATCATTCTCTAAATCACTTGCAATCTCTTTCAGTCGGGCAGCATTATCTGATATGTTATAGACAATGTTGCTTACTTCTGATACAGAAGCTGAGGTTTCTTCTGTGCTAGCTGCATTCTCCTGTGCAATCGCAGTAAGATTCTGTACCGTATCTACCACAACTACTCTCAGTTCTTCCAGCTTCTGCGTTTTCTCGGCAATACGATTCACCCCACTCATGGAATCCGCAATACCATCTTTCACCAGTGTGAATATCTGGTCGGTTTTTATCATGCTCTCATTCTGATGCTTCATGATGTCCTTAACCTGTTCCATGGTTTCTACGGATTTCTGTGAATCGTCTATCAAAGAATTTATGATTTCTTCTATTAGTTTTGCAGACTCATTGGACTGTTCTGCCAGTTTCTGAATCTGTCCTGCAACCACTGCGAATCCTCTTCCATGTTCTCCTGCTCTTGCCGCTTCGATTGTGGCATTTAAAGAAAGCAGATTGGTTTCTTCTGCAATCTCTGTAATCAGCGCAGTTGCTTCCTTAATTTTCAGCGCCGAGTCATTGGTGGTGTTGGTCTGATCATAAATCACTTCAATGGCGTCACTTGCCTGTTTGTTGATTTTCTCCAAGGTATTCAGAATTCCTGCTGCCTCTTCACTGGACTCTTTCATGTTCTTCGCATTGTCCAACAGTCCCTGTGCTTCTCCGGCTGTTTCCTCAACCATATTGCCCATCATAATAACATTCTCAGTAGCCTTCTGTGTTTCTCCTGCCTGGGAAGTGGCTCCCTGTGAAATTTCATTCACTGCCTTCTCAACCTGTTCAATATTAGAGGCTGTCTCCGCTGCATTACTGCTCAGCTCTTCTGATGCATTGAAAAGATGAGTACTCTGGTCCTTCAAATCCGTTACTATCATCACCAGCTGCTTCCGCAATTCAATAACCGCCCGGCTCATCATGCCAGTTTCATCTTTTCTTGCTGCCAGCTTCTCCTGTCCTTCAATCTCTGCAAAATCCATATTTGCCAGCCGGCCCACAATTTCGGTAACCTTGATCACCGGCTTAACACTGCCCGCAATCACTAGTCCACCAATAATTCCGAACAGGAGCAGAAAAAAGATAATACAAAAGCTGCTGATAGTAACAAGCTGTGTTACTGGCTGCATAATTTCATCTCTATCTGCCGACACTACTAAAACGCATTTTCCATCCGGTGTCACAAAGTATGCCGCATATTTCGTGGTTCCCTTAAAATCATACTCTACTACCTCCGGCTGCGGGATTTTTCCTGTCTTGAGCTGCTCCACAATGCCTTTTACCACTTCGTTCTCTACCGGTTCCCCTACCTTGTCCTGGGTTGGATGATATAACATCGTACCATCTGCCGAAACAAGATATGCATAACTGGACTCAACGCCTTTCAATCCAACACCTGCCAGTTTGCTCTCCAGATTGCTGTAAATTGTTGCAATCTCATACCCCTGGGTATCTATCATTTCTTCCACAATACTTCCATAGGCTGTCGTGATGTCATACATATAGTTTCGGTTCAAGGTGTTTAACTCATCTGTAACATTAAACATCGTAACCACCGATAAACTCAAACCTTCCGCTAACAATGCAATAATAAGAACCGCTATAATTCTGGTACGGATGGACTGCCAAAAACGCACCTTGCCGCTGCGCTCCTGTTCCACTTTTTCTTTTGTCATAATGCCATCTCCTTCAACGTCGTTCTGCTTTCTCTTATATTCATTTTACCAAATAGCGCAAGTATGTCAATGAACATTTTGTGCATTTTGCTGTGCAACGTCGTTGGTCGATGCCTCATACCTATTCCAAGTAGTTTAACGTATAATGAGTTTCTCCATTTCTGTCAAGTTCCATAAGGATATAAGAAGGTTTTCTCCCTTCCTGCCGTGGATAACTCAGACTGCCAGGGTTAATCACCGTTACTTTTCCTATGTCTATCACCGGCTTGTGGGTATGTCCACACATAACAATATCTGCTTCCCTTGCCTCAGCTTCTTGTTTGATAATCTCATAATTCATGGAAACATAATAGTTGTGTCCATGTGTCAGGAAAACCTTGTATTCTCCAATATAAAACTCTTTCTCACGAGGCATGGCAGACCAGAAATCATTATTTCCCTGCACCATCTCAACCGGACACCCTGCAGCCTCCATGATAACCGCTTCTGCACCTTCTACATCTCCGCAATGTACTACCATATCAACCCTTCCAACTTTTTCCATAACCGTCAGAAAATTTTCATTACGGCGGTGTGTATCACTTACAATAAGTACTTTCATAAAACTCCTCCGATACGTAGACTCTGCACTACGTGTTTTCCCTTAAGTATGTGCTACATTCTCTTCTTCAGCTCTTCTTTCATTGCTTCCAGTGCTTTTCCCCTGTGACTGACTGCATTCTTCTCTTCTTCGCTAAGCTGCGCCGAACTGCAGCCATACTCCGGCACATAAAAAATAGGGTCGTAGCCAAAACCATTGGTGCCTTTGGGTTCATAGCCAATTCTTCCTTCTATGGTTCCCTGAGTGGTAATTACTTCCCCATCCGGCATAACCGCTGCAATAGCACAGACAAATCTTGCCCCACGTTTTTCTTCCTCTACCCCTGCAAGACGTTCCAACAGATTTCTGTTTTTTATCTCATAGGAAGTATCCTCACCCATGTAACGAGCAGAATAAATTCCCGGTTCTTTGTTCAGATAATCAATTTCCAGACCCGAATCATCTGCCAATACAATGTGCTTCGTTTTCTCTGCAATTGCTTTTGCTTTAATGATTGCATTTTCTTCGAAAGTTTTTCCATCTTCTACAATATCCGCTGAAATTCCCGCTTCCTTCATCGAAAGAATTTCAACATTCATATCCCCGAGAATCTTTCTGATTTCTCTCATTTTCCCTTGATTTCCAGTGGCAAAAACAATTGTTCCTTCCATTTTCCAAACCGCCTTATCACATTTATTAATTTTATTTTTAACTTTTTCTTAATTTCAGTTTTAATTTTCTTCGTACATCTCATATGCTTTCAAAATCGCCCGGTAAATCCCTTCTGCAATTTTCTGCACATAATCTTCATTACAAAGTAGTACCGCTTCTTTTTCGTGGGTAATGTAACCCACCCGAATGGTTGCTGCTGGTATCTGCGTTTTTTGCAAAATCTCATCTTGTTCTGTCGCCTCAAACAATCCATTGGCTTTGCCACTGATGGCTGTCACAACCTCTCGTTCCAACAAATCAGCCAGTTCCACATTCCCAAATTTCGGAATAAAAAACATGCCATTATACACTGCCTCGGTTCCAAGCGTTCTATTATCTGTGCTTTCATTCACTTCGATTCGGATAAGCATATCTGCCATTGTTTCTCTGGTTAAGGCAACCCGTTTTTCTTCCGTAACGTCTATATCACTCATTCGGGTGTAATAAACCTTGATATCCGTATCATCCATCTTCTTTTTTAAGGCACGTGCAATTTCCAATGCGACGCTCTTGCTTTTGGCATCTCCTGAAACTGCACCAAGCACGTTTCCGCCATATGCCGGGTCAATTATGACAATCTTGTTATATACCTCTTTCGGTGTCATAAATTCGATATATAAATTATTATCTTCAAAAATGCTACTGTATTCATACACACCCCTTAGTCGGAATTTCAACCAGAATGTTTCCTGCGCATTTTCAAAATATCCTTCCACAACTTCATCGCATTTTCCCGAAACACCATGAGTTCGGTAGAAATTTTCACAGGTATCCTCTTTCTTCTCCTGACGTATACTCACCCACAGCTCTTTATCCATATAGTGATTTTCAATCATAACATCTTCGGCTGTTATATCAGAAGACAAGGGAATGCAAAAATATTGTTTATTTTTACTGCTCCGATCAAAAATAAGCTGATTCCTGTCCTGCACGCTTTCCGGTGTTTTATCCTGTGGTGCTGTTCCGATACTATGTACTATTTCGTCCTGCGCAACCCCTGTAACAACAACTACTTTATTTATCGAATAATAAAGCATCACCGTCATCACCAAGGCTGTAAACAGCGCAGTAAAAACAGCAGTCCACTTCATCAATTGATTCTGCTGCATTTTATCCTCATTTCTATTTGCGATTTTCTCCCAAACGCTTCTTTTCTCCTGCTGGAGGCTTCGGTCCCATAAACTGATAATAGTATGTTTTCATCATACCATTATAAATTTTCCGGTTCTTATCTGCCTTTCTGCCCAGATATTGCTCTGCCTGTTCATAAGCAGAAATCAGATACATAGACCAACTATCAAGCTCCCGGTAACGCTGCCCAATGGTCTGATAAAGTGCCGGCAGATTTTTCTTTTCTTCGATACGTTCCCCATAGGGCGGATTCGTTATCACAAAACCATATTTCTTCGGATGACTGAGCTGTTCCACTCCTCTGCGTTGGAAATGAATCAGATGGTCTACACCCGCCAGTTTTGCATTTTCTCTGGCTATGGCAACCATCTTGTCATCAATATCATAACCCTGAATATCTGTTCCCACATCCAGATTAACCAGGGAATCTGCTTCATCAATTGCCCTATACCAGCTTTTGCGCGGTACCAGATGAGTCCAGTCCTCTGCCAGAAAGCTGCGGTTCATCCCCGGTGCCATATGCGCCGCCATCATAGCCGCTTCAATAGGGAAGGTTCCACTACCACAAAACGGGTCTACTAAAATCCGGTCTGCCTTCCATGGTGTCAGCATAATCAATGCTGCCGCCAGATTTTCTGCAATCGGTGCTTTGGCTGTCAGTTTCCGGTATCCTCTTTTGTGCAGTGATTCACCAGTCGTATCCAGACCAACCACCACTTCATCCTTCATCAGAAAAACACGCACAGGAAAAGAAGCTCCTGTTTCCGCAAACCATTCTTTATGATAAACAGATTTCAGGCGCTCAACCATTGCCTTTTTCATAATGGACTGAATATCAGAGGGACTGAATAATTTACTTTTGATACTGGCCGCTTTTGCCACCCAGAATTTTCCATCTTCTGGAATAAAATTTTCCCAAGGCAGATTTTTGGTCCCCTGAAAAAGCTCTTCGAAACTTTCTGCATGAAAACTGCCCACTTTAATCAGTACTCTTTCCGCGGTGCGAAGAAAAATATTTGCACGACACAGCGCATCCACATCTCCTTCAAAAGTAACACGCCCATCTTCCACCGAAGATATCTGATATCCCAAGTCGGTAATTTCTCTTTTCAATACTGCTTCCAAGCCAAAATGGCATGGTACGATAAAATTCATTTTTTCCATAAAACCATTGTAAATTGTCGTTGTTTTCCTGTCAACTTGCAAACTCAAACTTTCCTGTTCCAACAAAAAAATTTGATTTTTCCAGCACCACAGAGGATTTTGGTACAATAGAAAACGACACAACCCGAAGGTCATGCCGTTTCCATCAAAATCACCGCAATTCAAAAATATTTTTCTAGAAATTGTTTTTCTAGAAATTGTTTTTCTTATTGTTGTCCTGCGCATTGCAGTTAGAAGAGTTTTTGGAATTATTCTTCTGATTGTTCTGTGCGTTCTGGCTATTTGCCTTATCCTGCTGTTTGTCAGCATTCTGTGCATTCTGGTTATAATCATTCTTAGACATTTCAACATACCTCCTGATTGATTTTAGTTACAGGATTAGTATGACTGGTTTTACAGGAATCTATTCAGTTTGTATATAGGACTTTAGTACTATATTTTTGTATAAAAGTACCAAAACTTTTCTTGGTACTTTGGTACTATTTTTTATTGCATTTTATTTCGTATCGTATATAATATAATTGTAAATAGAAACACCCCTTCATTTTCTATTTACAAACCCTTATATATTAATTATTTATACTCCCCTAAATAGCCTATTGTAGAATAGGCTATTTTGTATTGCTCTGGAATACTTTTACAATCAGGAGCACCACCAGAGCCACAAGAATCACCGGTGACAAAACAGAGAGCAGCGAAGTTGCTATTCCAATCACCAGAATAATCACTACTGTTGCTATCAGCATCACAAGCCAGCCCGGCAACATGAAACGATGTTCCTTCCAACTGTTGCCAGCACCATTTCCATAATTTCCATCAACATCCTGCGTGACTTCTTCATCATATTCCCGATTGGAACCATAGCTTGCTCCTGCACGTTTATTCGCTTCAATTACGCTTTTTGCAAGCAGTCTGGGGTCACCCAGGCCTGCAAGAACCTCTTCTTCACTTCTTCCTTTTCGGATTTCCGATTCGATATAATCCTGATAATAGCGCATATTTTCCGCTACCTGACCACTGCTCACGCCGCTTGCCAATGCTCTTTGTAATTTATCCAGAAATTCTCTTTTATCCATACTTCCTCATTTCTACCTGTCCAATATCAGATACTATTTCTTTGTTCTTCCTATCCTTTTCTCTGGAAACAGTTTACCACAATCCTATCTGTTTTACTATGTTCCCATTCTTAAAATTCTATTAAGAACTGGAAAGAAATACTTAAAAATCCCTCTCGCCTATTTCGCAAGAGGGATTTTCTATTAACCATATTCATTAACCTTTCACACTACCCATAGCAACACCCTGTACAATGAACTTCGATAAGAACAAATATACAATAATAACCGGGAAGATGGAGAATGCAATCATTACGTAAACCTGACCCATATCAAACTTCAACCAGTCAGCCGCACGAAGCTGTGCAATCAGGATAGGCAATGTTTTCTTGTTATCTTCATGTAAGATAAGCGCTGGAGTAAAGTAGTTATTCCAGCTACTTACAAAAGTGAAGATTGCCTGTACTGCAATTGCTGGTTTCATAATCGGTAAAATAATGGAGTTAAACGTTCTAAACTCACCTGAACCATCAATTCTCGCTGCTTCTACCAAGGACAACGGTAAAGAGCTTTCCATATACTGTTTCATATAGAAGAAGGTTACCGGAGCCGCAACCGCCGGAACAATCAGCGGAATAAAGCTGTTTTCCAGTTTCATCTTAGAAACCAACTGGATAAAACCAAGTGCTGTTACCTGAGTTGGAATTGTCATAATCATCAAGATAAATGTAAACATAAATTTCTTCATTTTAAAATCGTACACATGAATCGCATAAGCTGTCATAGTGGAAAAATATGTACATAAAACTGCACTCAGTGCTGCAATCAACAAGCTGTTGAACAAGCCAGACCATACCGGCAGCGTTCCATGTAACAGATTGTTCCAGTTATCCCACAAATGGGAACTCGGAAGCACCGTAAAACCTCTCGTCAATTCAGAATGTGACCTGGTTGCATTGATAAACAATACATAGAACCAGAACAAACATAAAAAGGAAATCGCAATCAAAACAATATAAGCAATCGCTCTTCTTCCCTTAATACCAATACCTTTGCTTACTTTAGCATTTTCATCATGCATTATGGTTCCCTCCTATTTCTCTTTATTATCTGAAAACTTATATACAACCATACTCAAAGCACCAGTTATGATAAACAACATAACAGATAATGCACCACCAAGACCATAGTTCTTGCTGTACAAATGCTTATTCAGGTACATAATAAGTGTCATTGTTGAACGCATCGGCTCACCCGTAGCATTTGTCAAAATCTGAGGAACATCGAACATCTGCAAACCACCGATTAAAGAAGTAATCATAACGTAAATCAAAATAGGGCGAAGCAATGGCAACGTAATTCTAAAGAACACCTGAGAAGAAGTAGCACCATCTACCTCTGCTGCTTCAAATAAAGAGGTATCAATACCCATCATACCTGCCATCAAAAGAATCGTCGTATTGCCAAACCACATAATAAAGTTCATGAAAGCAACCAGTGTACGTGCACTCCATATGTTTGACAAGAACTTATATGGTGTGCTGAGAATACCCATCTGCATCAGCATGGAGTTGATTGGTCCACCATCTGAGAACAATGTAAAGAACAACATCGCAAATGCAGATGCCATGATTAAGTTCGGCAGATAAATAACTGTTTTAAAGAATCTCTGACATTTCAAGCGAAGACTTGGATTGGAAAACCATGCACCCAGAAGCAAAGATACCAGAATCTGTGGCACAAATCCCATAACCCACATAATCAGAGTATTCTCTGTATAGGTTATTAAATCACCGTTGGTAAAAAGCGTTTTGTAATTTTCAAGTCCAATAAAATTAGGTCCAATCTGTGTCAATCCTGAACGGTAATTTTCAAAGAAACTGTTGTAAATGGTGCTAATCAACGGAATCAACTGAAAAATCAGATATACCGTCACAAAAGGTATCAAAAAGATATATCCCCACTTATTATAGCGTACAACCTTTCCTTTCTTTGCAGTTTTCATAAACACACCCTCCGTTTTTTGCTATTTTCCAACAGAGCTCGCAGTATTGCTCTGTCACCATCAGGCAGCAAAGCCATGCTGCCAGCTCTGTTTGTGTATCTTTGACTAAAACAGCCATGCCTGTCACGACAGGCATGGCCCCATGAATCAAATAATTACCTATTCAATTGCTTCTACTAATTAGTATGTTAACTCAGGATATTTCTCTACAACTGCTTTGTAGAATAAGTCAAGTGCTTCATCCAAAGTAGCATTACCTTCAAAGTAGTTTTTCATAGCGTTCTGGAATTCTTCGTTACATCCCTGATCGTAGCTTGTAAGGTTGCTTAAATCAATCTTGCCAGCGCCTGCACTGTACATAGCAAGTGGATTCTGACCGCCAAGAATCTTGCTTGAGTAGCTTGTATCTGCAGCCATAGCTTCCATAGCCGGTTTGTTGTTTACAAAGTCATCATCCTGAACAACGATTTCTTTCATCAGTTCTTCATTTGCTGTCATCTGAAGCATAATATCTTTTACAAGACCTGCATTATCTGTTCCTGTTGCTGCGCAAATCCATGTGCCGCCCCAGAAGAAGCCCTGAGGTCCTTCAGTTGCTCCCCAGCCACCCAGGTTAGCAATACTGCCGTCTACCTGTATCTGTTACCCGGATGATTTTTCAGCCTTTGGTGGCATGAATGCCAT
>CAYVUF010000069.1:0-9403 GCA_964454605.1 uncultured Bacteroides sp. | reverse complement strand
CCAGCTCCAATCACGCCTCGCAAACCACCTGTTCCAAATGCAAGCTCTTTATAAAAGCGGTCTTCAATTTCTTTCTCATCACTTGTAATTGCCTGAAGTTCTTTTTTCGTATCTTCATCAAAATAAGAATCTTCCAGCCAGAAATTATACTGCTCTTTGTAGCCCATCTCTTTTTTCCTCCATTTATCTCCATTTGATTTTTCTCGGTAACAATTCACCGTTTTATTTTACCATACTATGAATCAATTTTCAAAGCAAAGTCGCTTCTGTCTAATGAGAAATTTGGATTATAGTAACAATCCCCTTTTTCCAGTTCCGTTTTCCACTTATTCCGGAAGCGTTCTGATTCTTCATTGTATCGCTCTGCCTTTGCCCCTTTATCGTCCAGTCCTCTGGATATAGACTCAAAATGGTATAATTCCGCAAACGGTGTAAATACATTCAAATAGCCTGCTTTTCGAAGTTTCAGACAGAAATCCACATCATTTAAAGATACCTTAAACTCCTCGTCCAAACCGCCTACTCCATCATAAAGAGATTTTTTCACCATCAGACAGGCACCAGTAACCGCTGTCATATTCTGTGCATAGCACAGTCTTCCCATATATCCCAGATTTTGAGAGCTGACACGATAATGAGTATGACCTGCTGTTCTATGTGCACCCAGTCCGATTACCACTCCTGCATGCTGAATCGTTTTATCTTCATAGTAGAGTTTTGCTCCCACAGCACCTACATCTTTGCGCTGTGCATACATCAGTAATTCCTCTATCCAGTCAATGGTAATCACTTCTGTATCATTATTTAGCAACAACACATATTCCCCATCTGCTGCGGCTACTCCCATGTTATTAATCCGGGAATAATTAAATTCTCCCTCATACTCCAGAATCCGAATCTGGGGATTTTTTCGAAGTTCGTCATAATACTTGAAAATTTCTTCTGAGGTACTGTTATTTTCCACAATAAGGATTTCGTAATTATCATAAGAGCTTCTCTCTAATATAGAAGAAACACATCTTTTTAAATCATCCACATGGTCCTTATTCGGAATGACAATTGATACTTTAGGATTTCCCTGTATCTCATATTTGATGCGGAAAATCGTTTCAAATGCCTTCGTGGAGGAAATTTCAAAATTCTCGAATCCCTGACTTCTTAAATGGTCTGCTACTGCACCTTTGGCGGCATCAATGGCATAACTTTTGGCATTGATATCCGATGCCACACTGCCTTTGTGGGAACGCCAGTAATACAAGAGTTTTGGAATATGTACCACATTCCTTGCTCTGGTTGTCAGCCGCAGAATCATATCATGGTCCTGACTGCCATCAAACTGGGAACGGAACAATTCGGTTCCTTCCAGCAATTTTCTGTCAAAAACACTAAAATGACAGATATAGTTGTTGGCGCGCAGATTATCAATTGCAAAATCCGGCTTAAAATGTAAAGTAATCATATTGTCTATGCTATTGCCATGGAAAGTCGTTTCATCACAATACACATAATCTGCATCCTGTTCACAGATTGCTTTCATATACTCATATAAAACAGCCGGATGTAAAATATCATCATGGTCAAAAAGACCAATATATTCTCCTGTTGCCATTGCTAAACATTCATTTGTGTTGCCCGAGATTCCTGTATTCTTTTCCAGTTTCTTATAAACAATACGACTCTGGGTTTTCACAAGTCGTCCAATTTCAGGATGGTTCTGCAGATAGCTGCTGTCCTTTTCCATATATTCCCTGCACACCTGCTCCACATAAGCGTGGTCTGCATCCGAACCATCTGCCAGACACAATTCCCAGTTTTCGTAGGTCTGTGCCACAACAGAATCAATCGCCTGTGTCAGAAATTCCTTTGGTGTATTATATAAAGGCACCAGGATGCTGATTTTTATTGGTTTTGAAAAAACAGTATTTCTTTGTTTTGCAGCTTCTTCCGCATTCGGGAAACTTGCAGTTCCATGCTGTGTCTGTGCCCTCTTTTCAATCCGTTTTGCATCCAGTTTCCGCAAAATACCTTTTACATTGCCATACCGGCTGATGCGTTCCTTGGTACGGATAGTCCAGTGTACAAAAACACGAAGCGGTTTTGACATACGAAAAAAAACACTGCCTTTGATTCTGTTTAAATTATCTTCCAGTTCTGCCACACGTGTTTCTGCATCTGCCAGCTTGCCAACAAGCACATTTCGTTTTTGTCGTTCTCTTTCATATGCTTCTTTATAATATTGTAAGCTTTCTTCCTGATTCTGATTTGTTTCCATGTTTTTACTCCATTTTGGCTTTTCTTCTTGTCTTAAATCTCGTTTTAACTTTCTATTCTTCGTAATTTTCTACACAACCAACTTCTTGTCGGACCATGTCAGATACCTTTTTCCGGTCTGCCAGTCAATTGCCAGCATACCGATATTCCAGATTCCATTCTGCAAGTTTTCTTTCCTGATACGTACCACAAATCCGGCTAACGAAATATTATTTTCGTGGGGAAGGATTGCTTCCACATCTTTTCTCGACCAGGGAAACGGTTTCACCTTACAGAAACTTCCCTCTTCCTGCTGTAATACAAGATATCTTTCCACTTTTGCATTGTCTGCTCCGGGAAGATAACTCCATCCCATAATGTGCATGATATCCGGTTCTTCCTGATGGATTTTATGCTGTTTTTCGGCTCTGTCCACAGTAAGCTGCATCACATTCTGACAGGTTTCTGCAAGTTGTCCTGCATTTTCGACACAAAATTCCGTTTCTTTTAAATTGCTTTCATAATCAAATTTAAAATTACAGGTGTAATTTGAAGCATTATCAATTAGCTTTTCATGATAAAAAATATCTCGGTTTTTCATCTTCGGATGTTTACGGTACAAATTTTCCTTTTCATTCAAAAGTCTGTCCCATTTTCCATCATCTTCTTCATCCAGTCCCCGACTTAAGGACTCATGATGATATAAAACAGCATCATTGCGAAGCACATTAAAATACCCCGCTTCTATCATCTTGAAGCAAAAATCCACATCATTATAGGCAACCTTCATGGATTCATCCAGACCGCCAACCTCTTCGTATTTCTCTTTCTTCACCAATAAACAAGCGGCTGTCACTCCTATCATGTCATAAGTAACCTGATTATGCCCATAATAATAGTTCCGGTCATCTGGAAAGGTAATCAGTTTATGGGAAGGACCAATATCCAGATTCGTAATTCCAGCATGCTGAATGGATTCTCCGCCTGCATACCAGAGTTTCGCTCCCACTGCTCCTACATGGGGCTGCATTGCCTGCCCCACCATAATGCGAAGCCAGTCCTTCTGAATAATTTCAATATCATCATTCAACAGAAGTATATATTCACCCTTTGCACGCGCAACACCCAGATTACACATGGCAGAAAAATTAAATTCCATCGGCTGGTATAAATATACAAATCCGTATTCTGCCTGCAACTGCTCCATTTTCTCACGATTTACGCTTTCGCTGCCGTTATCTACGATAATAAATTCGCACTGTTCCAGTGCATACTCTGTCTTTGCATAAAAAGACAAAAGACACTGTCTGACTACCTCAGGATGGTCTTTCGACGGAATAACCACCGATATCTTCGGATAATCTGTTTCTTCTATTTCCTCTTTTTCATGCATTTCATCTGGTTTGTCAAAATCATAGACTACGTCAAAGACATCTTTCCACAATCCCTTTTCAAAATGTGCTTTGATTCCTCTTCTTTTCAGTGCTGCTTCTCTTACGTTCAAGAAGGCGCCTCCAGCACTCTCCAAACCATATCCCTGTTCCAATTCCTGCTCTAATAATTTCTCTACGGTTTCCAGAATGTCTTTCTCATCCTGTTCTGCTCTTTCCACCGTATTCCTTCCCTGTTCTGATAACTCATAGCAGTTATGAAACAGTACTTTTTCTATATGCACCGTTTGCCAATCACTCCGCCTGTCAGGAACTGCATACTCTTCCAGGCGCAGACAGAATGCGTAGAAATCTGCATAGGCGGCCTCTGCATCCGCAGAAAATCCCATCTGTCCAAATACATATTCTGCCGCTGACTTTCTTACTGCAATCATATGTCCTATATAGCAATAAGCCAACAACGTATCTGGGGAATACTCCGGCTTAAACCAAGGGTGCATACGATTTCCCAGATTTTTCCAATAATAATCCTCATCTGCATAAGCAAATACAGCATCTCTATTTTTATCAAACCATGATTTAATTTCATTTTCACAGTTATTATCCATGATACCATGTCCACAGGCAACAATACATAAATCACTTTCCGGTATGTCGTACCGCCAGAAGCCATTCACCTTTCTTCCCTGCTCCTGGGATTCGCCCCATTGTGCAATCATTTGCAGGTAAGGATGCTTCTGACAAAATCGTTCTTGCTGATACTGCATTGCCGCAGAAGATGCTCTCTTTTCTGTTTCTTCTTCCGGAAGAATCACCGGTACTGTTTCTTCTGCTGTATCCGGTTCTCCCTTTATCAAGATACCCGCTCTTCTCCGAAGGGCATGGTAGCCTCTGCTTACATAAGCATACATCTTCCAGGCAGAATGATTCTGAATCCGTTCTATGTTCAAATTCAAATCTGTCGCTCCGGCTTCTGCTTCTGCTAATTTTCCGGCAAGTATACTATTTTGTTGTACTTCTTTCTTATAGGCTGCTTTATAATAAGCTGCCCAATCGTAGGAATGCTGTTCCTTCATACAATCCTCTTTCTAAAGCTGTCCTTTTTCTAAAACAATCCTTTTTTCTGCATATGTCTGATTGTTTCCAAAGGCATCCTTGTTACCTGCATAGAAACCTTTAATACATTGTTTGACTTTTGTTCCAGTCCGGCTGTCTGCAAGGTAATATTGGGGTCCTGTGTGGCAAAAGCAAAGGTTCCATCTCCGACTTTAAATCCATTATTCGAAAGCCACTTCCCCTTCCTTGGAACATCTACCCCATTCCACTGCAATTCTTTCAGCCAGACAATGCAATAGTCACTGCAGGGGTCAATACGAAGCATCTTCCGGTCTTCTGGAATAACAAGCTCAAATTCCTTTTCCAAGCCATCCGTTTCCATATTTTCCGGCTCTACAAAGAAGGAATGTTCTTCTGAAAATCCCTGCCCCCAGTCTTCATAAATCTGCACTTTATCGTTCTGCTGTTCCCCCAACGAAAGGGCAGACATATTTTCGATGGTATAAACAGGTTGTGCGATAGCTTCCCATATTTCTCCCATGGACATTCTCTTTCCAGTTACATATTTCTGGAACTTCATTTCCTGTTGCCGGTACTGGGCAGCATCCGCTTCTGATATTCCCAGTTTTTGCAGTATCAAATCCAGATTTAATTTATTTCTTTTCTCATTTTCAAGCAGATAACAATATATTGCACGAAACGCAATCTCTTTGGTTTCAACCTGTTTTTCAAAAGTCCATTCATAATCAATCAGATGCCATTTTCCATCCTCTGTAATTAGAATATTGGCAAAAATCAAGTCATAATCGCAGATTGGCATCTCTTCATGATAGGAGATTCTTTGCAAATACTCATTAAATAACACATGAAATTCTTCGATGTTTTCCTTTTCCAGACACTCATCCAACAGTTCCTCTAACGTTCTGCCCTCCAGATATTCAAATGCCGCATAGGTTTCTGAATCCTCTCCTTTCAGAAGACTGCACTTATTGATTCGAATCTCACTGTTCTCAAAACGTTGGGTAAGTTTTTCATAAGCATGATAAATCTGTTCCACATGAGCTTTCGCTTCTTTCGATAACGCATGTTTTTCCATTTGTCCCTGAAGGATTCCATCCTTTTTCTGTCCGGCAAAGGTGGTTTTTATCTTATAAGCATCTGCCCTGTCATTCGAATATTTGGCATACTTTACATCCGGTTCTTCCCCTAATATCATCATGTAAGAATTGGAAAACAGTGGAAACTGCTCTTCCTTGATAATGGTATCAAAAACCAGTTTCTCATCAAATAATTGCAATCTTTCCCTGTCAAAGTTACGCTGATTGGAAGATAACTCTCCCTTTTTAGGCAGGTAATCATCCGAATAAAGGCTTGTCATAAATTTATAATCCGGATAAGGATAATACATATGGACATCCTGAAATCCACACTTATCTGCAATTTTCAGCAATCCATCTTTGGTAAACGTACGAACCACGCCACCTTCCGGATAATCCTCCAGCCCACTAAACCATGTTCCCAAATGGTCTTCTTTGCACCCAGCCCAATACTTAAGTCCAAATTTATTTTCTATGGCAATGGCTATACTTCCGCCTTTCTTGCGATGTTTTTCAATGATTTTCAGGAAATCCTCATAAGGAGTTTCTGAACCAATATAAGCCTGACCGTATTCGAAAACACCAATCAGGCAAATATAATCATAATCACATGGTAAATCAGGCTCTATATCTTGAAAATTACCGACATGGATTGTGACATTATCACATTCCATATGTCGGTAAGCATTTATCATACTTCTTTTCTTGGATAAATCAATACAGGTAACTTCCTTCGCTTTACGTGCCAGTGCCCCTGTAATCGCACCGCAGCCAGAACCAACTTCCAACACTTTCATATTTTTATCAATGGGAAGCCATTCCACAATATTTTCACGCAGTGAGGATAAGTGATAAAGAATCGGCCAACTTTTACGCTCTTCAATGATGCGCGGATACTCTACCTGTGAACAATCTCTGGCAATCGCAAGCAATTCATCCTCAATATCACCATCACAGTAAAAATCTTCTCCCGGATAATGGTTCAAATTCAATTTAATTTTTCCAATCTCTTCGATTATATCTGCCATCCTATTCTCCATTCCCGCACAGACTTTCTGCGCATTCAGCCATCTATTACCTGGACTGTAGAGTTCATATCATAAAATCCTACTGTGTTTTTGTCTGAAATCACCGTCAGATTCAGTACATCATACAAACGATGATACACTGTAAAATCATCACCTTCGTAGCCTGTTGCCCCCAAGGAAAGGAGATATTCTCCTCCCTGCAGATTCATTTCCTGGGTAAAAATAATTTCCTTTATCTCGCCTGCTTTTACCGGCTCTAAGAATGATTTTTCAAACATCGTATTGGTACCAGTAATTTCTGTGCCTTTGATATTTTTAATGGTAAAAGCAAAAATAGGGGCTGCAATATCTTCCATCATTTCAACCTTCATATGAATATGGAAACGACTTCCTTTCAGTATTGCAGATGTCTTTATCCCCTTTTCATCCGTAATATAATACTCTTGAATCAAGGCTTTTTTGGAACCATATTCCAGCAAATCCGGATTTACATTCGCATCCTTTTCCGCAGCATTCTGTACTGCTTTCTCTGCATTCACGCCCTGCACCGGGGTATCGATGCCCATTCCCTCTGCTTCCAGTTCCTCTGACAAACCTGCCTCTTCTTCCGACTCTTCCAGGGTATACTGTCCCACCAGAACCTGTTTGTAGGCATCTATCATTTCCTTTGGTGTTCCTTCACCAAGTTTTACTCCTTGATTTAACAAAACAACTCTGTCACAATATTTACTGATACTGCTCAAATCATGACTTACAAACAGAATGGTTTTGCCCATTTCTTTAAATTCTTCAAATTTCCGGTAACATTTTGCCTGAAAAAACACATCTCCGACAGACAATGCTTCATCTACAATCAAAATTTCCGGTTCAATATTGATTGCCACTGCAAAGGCAAGTCGCACAAACATACCACTGGAATAAGTTTTCACTGGCTGATGCACATACTCTCCTATATCTGCAAATTCTAAAATGGCATCCATTTTCTCTTCTATTTCCTTTTCGGAAAATCCCATCATAGTTCCGTTAAGATAGATATTTTCAATACCATTATACTCTTTATTAAAACCAGCTCCTAATTCCAACAAAGCAGAGATTCTTCCGTTTACAATCACTTCTCCATGGGTTGGATTCAGTACGCCTGTAATAATCTTTAAAATAGTCGATTTACCAGAGCCATTTGTACCTATGATACCAACCGTTTCGCCTTGTCTGATATCAATATTTACCCCTTTGAGGGCATGATGCTCTGTATGTCTTTTTCCTTTGCCAAATCCCAGTGTTTCCTTCAATCGGTCGGTTGGCTTATCATACAATTTATATATTTTTTCCAGATTTTTAACCTGAATTGCTAACTTTGCATCTTCCATGTCAACTCTCCATATAAATGCTTTATCCCATTTTGCACTATTCTTTTATAATACATCTGCAAAATGTACTCTCAATTTTCTAAAGATTAGTGTTCCAATACAGAATAAACTGATTGTAAAAATCCAGAAATAGGTGGAAGAATAGAAATGCTCCCAAAACCATACTTCTTCATAGATTGCGCTGCGGTAACCATTCACTATATAAACCAATGGATTCAATTTGAATAATGTCTTCATATTATCTGTCAGCATGGAAATATCCCACATAATCGGAGTTGCCCACATACCAATCTGCAACGCAATCGCAATCACCTGCTGCAAATCCCTGAAAAATACAACAATCGCACAGGTAAAATAACTCATACCCAATACTAACAGAAACAGACAGAAACTGTAATAAAACAGCTGCAGCGTGTAAATGCTCGGATAGTAGCCATAGCCAATGGATACCAGCAGCAAAATACCCAGAAAGAAAATGTGAATAAACGTTGCTGCCACCACTTTAATAATTGGCAGTACACTGACGTTGAACACAACCTGTTTCACCAGATAAGTATACTCTAGCAGTGCCATAGTGCCCTGTGTGATTGCTTCTGAAAAATAGAACCAGGGTACCAGTCCGGCAGTCAGATACAGCACATAAGGTACTTCCACTCCGCTTGCCACAAGCTGGCTTCTGGTATCAAATACCCGGTCAAAAACAATCCAGTACATAATAACTGTTACAACTGGCTGTACCATTGCCCAGATAATGCCCAGATAGGAACCTGCATAGCGATTCTTGAAATCATTTTTAGCAAGTTTCCAGATTAATTTTCTGCTCTGAAAAAGTTCTATCGGAATCGTTGTCAGTCCATCATAAAACAAAGCGAAAATCATACAGGTAAATGCAATCAGCACACAGCCGCTGACCTTCTTCATATTCTCCGTAACCTGGTCAGCCAGCGGATTATGGTGCGCTACCAGTACAATTGCCAGAATCAAACCAAGCCCCCAGAAAATTGCAATTGCTGCGGGCTTTGGAAATGCTTTTCCTTTTTTCATTGTCTTTTCTTTTGTATTTGTTTCGTTTCCACTCATTTTGCTGCAAAATCCTTGCCTTTACTTCCGATATTTTTCCGTAAATTCTTTGATACCGCCCCATTTGGTATCTTTCTCTGACTGAATCAGTTCCATACCTTCCGGAATCGGCCAGTCAATGCCCACTTCCGGGC
>CAYVUF010000068.1:0-9520 GCA_964454605.1 uncultured Bacteroides sp. | reverse complement strand
CTTCCGATGCACATATCATAATTCTTCTGGCAATAAAAGTAACGCTTTCTCCCGCATACAGCATTCTGGCAAGATAATAAACTGCTGCATCTGGGTCTGAACCCCGCATACTCTTAATAAAAGCAGAAATGGTATCGTAATGATTATCACCTGTCTTGTCGTAACGGATAACTCTTTTCTGAATACATTCTTCGGCAACCGCTAACGTAAAATGAATCTTTCCATCCTCACTTCGTTCCGTTGTCATAATACCAAGTTCTACTGCATTCAAAGCATGACGCGCATCTCCACCGGAAAGTTCTGCCAGAAACTCCAGTGCATCCTCTTCCATCACTGCATCATAAGCTCCCATGCCCTTCTCTCTGTCATAGACAGCCCGGGTAATAAGTGCCTTGATATCTTCTCTGGACAAAGGTTTCAATTCAAATACAATGGAACGGGAAATCAACGCTCCATTTACTTCAAAATAAGGATTTTCTGTGGTTGCTCCAATCAGAATAATGGTTCCGTCTTCCACAAAAGGCAGAAGATAGTCCTGCTGACCTTTGTTAAAACGATGAATTTCATCAATGAACAGAATGGTCTTCTTTCCATACATTCCCTGAAGATTCTTCGCCTGTTCCACCACCGCTTCCATATCTTTTTTCCCGGCTACGGTAGCATTAATCTGTGTAAACTCCGCACTGGTCGTATTGGCAATCACTTTTGCCAGTGTCGTCTTACCAGTTCCCGGCGGTCCATAAAAAATAATGGAGCTTATCTTATCTGCCCGAATGGCACGATACAACAGCTTGTCCCTGCCAATGATATGCTGCTGTCCCACCACTTCATCCAAAGTCGTCGGCCGCAGTCTTGCTGCAAGGGGTGATTCCTTCTCCTGATTTGCATTTCTCATGTATTCAAACAAATCCATGTTGATGATATCCTTTTCCAAGTAACAATTCTCTAATATGCGCTCCTTATATCATATCATTTTACACGTGCAAGCGCAAATACATTATCTGGTGGGTATCCGGCTTAATCAAACAATATCTCATCCACTGTTACAAATTCATATCCCTGTCTGCCCAGTTCATCTACCACCCGCAGCGCAGCAGTTACCGTAGAAGCATAAGAATCATGCATCAGAACGATTGCATTTTCATCTGCCTGGGAAAGAATCTTTTTCGTGATACAGTCCACATTGTCAGAGCACCAGTCCAATGGGTCTATAGTCCAGAGTACCGGAAACATATTCAAATCTTTCTCTAAGGTTTTATCCCAGGTGCCATAGGGCGGGCGGACAAAAAGCACTTCCCTTCCTGTGATACCACTTATGATTTCATTGGTTTTCATCAACTGCTCCTTATATTCCTGCCGGTTGCTTCTGTTAAGCTGTAAATGATTATAGGTATGGTTTCCAATCAGATGCCCCTCCTCATTCATACGTTCCACCAGCTCCGGATAGGTTTCTGCATGTTCTCCTGTCACGAAGAAAGTAGCCTTTACCTTTCGTTCCTTTAATCCATCCAGCAACTGCTCTGTATAATACGGATGGGGTCCATCATCAAAGGTAATGGCTATTTTTCTTTCTTCCCTTATTTCTTCCTGTATTTTTCCCATGTATTTCATCACTCCAGTGGCTTCTATTTTCTCCATTCTAGCACAAATGCAAAAGAAAAACAGACTCATCAACCCCATTATCCAAAAGAAAACCATCGTCTTTCTTTTTCTGTTCATGAATCTGCTCCCTGACTTTTTTCTATAAATATATATGTCTGCTTTATCCCATTTATTTCAAGACAATCTGAAATTCCTTCACATACCCTTCCCGGCTGTTTCTGATTAATTGCAAACTGCCTCCATGCATCTCTACGATTTTCGCTGCAATGCTCAGTCCAAGCCCTGTACCTCCGGTTGTACTTCTTGCCGCATCCCCTCTGGAAAAAGGTTCAAAAATATGCGCTGCCAGCTCATCACTGATGGGTATCCCATTATCCCCAATCCGTATCTGGTAAGAATCGTCCAGACGAACTGCCACAACATTTCCTTTTTCGTTATAACGCACCATATTTGTTAAAATATTGCTGACCGCCCGCGCCATCTGTATTTTATCCATCTCATATGGAAATTCCTGCTCTGGAATGTCTATCTTCAATTCAATCCCCTTTTCCTCAAAATCAGAATACAAAAGTGCCACATTCTCCCGAAGCAGCTCGCCCACATCCCCTTTCTCTTTGTGAAGCACGAAGCCGCTGCTGTCTAGCTGTACATATTCAAACAAAAGGGTAATCAGCTCACTCATCCGAAGAGATTTCGTATAGATTGCCTGCAAATATTCCTGTTTCTTTGGTTCCTCTAAAACCATATTGTCTGCCAGTGCTCCTGCATAACCGCATATGGTGGTAATGGGCGTTTTTATGTCGTGTGCGATATCCGACAGAAGCAGGTTCTTTTGTCTGTCATATTCCTCCTTGCGCTTTTTCTCTTCTTCCATCAGTTCCTTTACTTTTCTGGAAATTACCCAACCGTACCAAAGTGCTGCCACAACATAAGGCAGCAGTGTTATGGCTAACATCACCAGATAAATCATCAAAACTGCAAACTGATAGGTTATCCTTATCCTGTCATTCGATACGTTATCCAACAACGTAGAATGCATGGTAAGCGGCATCACATTATCCAGGTTGCTTCCAATCAGATGTTTTATCCACTGACCTGTCTGTTTCGGAAGAAACTCAGCCCCAGACAACAGAAACTGGCGCAATACCACCAACAGAATACTTCCTTCCTTATAAGAAAAGGAAACCTCGCTTACATGCATGATGTCACTTAAGAACAACACCAGCCAGTTCCGGTAAAAGAGCCCTATCAGTTCTTCCGTAATAAAAACAAACAACATAACCAGCAAAAAACGCTGAATCATAAACCATGTTAAGGAATGTATTCCGGTTGCAGAATCCTTTTTTTTCATAAATTATTTCTCCAATCGATAACCTAATCCGCGAATCGTCTTAATGTATTCGTTTCCCTCTTTGCTGAGTTTGGCGCGCAGCTTACTGATACATACCATAATATTATTGTCCGATACCATATAATCATCACCCCAGCCTTGTTCAAAAATCTGCTGCTTTGTAAATACCTTACCCGGATTTTCCATAAACATTTTCATGATTTTAAACTCCACCGAAGTCAATTCGATTTTCTCCATCCCGCGCTGCAGCTGACAGGCCTGCAAATCCAGTTTCAAATCCTGCACCCTCAGGTCTTCCACCTGCTTCTGCCCTCTGGCTCCCAATGCGTAAAACCGCCGGATGTTGGAATTGACTCTTGCAACCGCTTCTAAGGGCTGAAAGGGTTTGGTAATATAGTCATCTGCCCCCAAATCAAGTCCCAGAATTTTATCCGCATCACTGCTTCTGGCTGAAAGCATAATCACCGGAATGTTATTCTTCTCCCGGATATTGCGAAGAACCCGGTATCCATCGATACCAGGCATCATAATATCCAATATCACCAAATCCATCTCTTCTGTCTGCAGAAGGGACAGTGCCTGCGCACCGTCCTCTGCTTCCACAACATCATATCCGTCTTTTTCCAGATAAAGATGTAATAAATCTCTGATTTCTGCTTCATCGTCTGCAACTAGAATTTTATATCCCATTTTCTGCTCCATTCCTGTCTTATGACAAGGTCTGCATTTCTATTGTTTCCATAGTTTCCGGTGTTCTGCCCGTTAATTCCAGATAAAGTGCAGCGCGGGTCAACTGCTTATATGGCATGATATAGAAAATCTGCAAAACACCGCAGGTAAATACTCCCAGAATCTCCCACAAAAGGAAGGAAAGCTCCAGTACAAAGGTTTTCCATTTCTGTCCCTGCATCATCTGTCTGCTGCGCTCTAATACTTCTTTGTAAGGCATATCCGGATTCTCTGCCAGAATATATTCCACCATATAGTACTGATATTTTTTGTAAATTCCCGGAATCACAAACAATAATGCCCACAGAAAGACTCTTAAATCGCGGAAAAACATGGTCTTTACATGGTTCTTGTAATTGTGGTCAAAGGCATATGCCAGTTCTTTGATTTCTCCCTTTTCTTCCACACTTTTCAGCATAAACCGCTGGGTTCCAACCGCCAACGGATTGTATAGGAAAAAGCTAAACAGAACTGCAATTCCAAATACAATCAAAAAGAACACAAGAAACGTAATCACATACGCGGCAATCACTGCATCCGCATCGGCTTGATTCATTTCACCCATCTCGCTTATAACATCATTAACCTCTTCCATGATGCTGCTGTCCTCTGTTACCATTGCATTCTTCGTTGTGCTGGTTGTTGCATCTACTGAACTCATAGCCGAAGGGCTGCTGGAAATGCCTGAACCAAGAAGCAGCAGAAGTACGGATACCAACACCGCTTTCCAGTAGTTTCTTTTTAATGCCTGCTTTGCTCTTTCTTTTAAATTTTTCCTCGTCCACATAATATTCTCTCCTATCTGTTTGTTGTTTTTGTTGTTACAAACAGATTAACACCCTTTTCTTAAAGTCAGACCGGTAAAACCTTAACATAACCTTATTATTTTCCCATTAAAAATTCAGATTAGACAGATACAGTTCTTCAAATCTATCCTGTTTCGCCAGATTGATGCTTTCTATTTCGTCGCCCAGAAGGTTCTGCAACTTCTGCTCATCCAGTTTTCCGGTATATAAATCTCTTCCCATGCAAAAAGCACCGGCTAACGAAGTATTTCCGACTGCCTGTATTATCTCCTCTGTTCCGCTATTTTTTCCTGCTGACACAAAAGGAGCTGCCTCCTTCTGCGGTATCACACACCGGGGCAGCAAGCCTGTCGCAAGGGCTGCCTGCACATCCAGATAATAACCAAAGCCTCCTGCCAGATATATTTTCTGAATCTCCGGTCTGCCCATCTGCTCCCATAAAATTTCCACTCCGGCACAAACAGCTGCTTTTGCCATCTGGATATCTCTGATATTCTGCTGTGTGAAATATACCTGTTCCTGTTTGTCACCAAAGGGCAGATAGATTCCTTCGGTAAAATAAGGTTCCTGCAACAAACCTGTTTCGTCTATCATTTTCCTATTCAATAACGAAGCAACCATGGCAATCATATCACTGCCCGGCACATTGGCACCTGCGCCGCCTTCAAAAGCAGGTCCTGCTGCAGTTGCTGTGACAAGCATCCTTGTACCATCTGTCAGTGCCATTTCCCCATTCGTTCCTAAATCCAGAAACAATGTGGCTTTTCTTCTTTTCTGGGACTGTGCAGATTCTGGGCAGAACGTATGGCTTTGCCTATCCAGCGCAAGCAACTGACAATAATAAAGTCCTGCCACAATATCACCACCTACAAAGGTGCTAATGCCTGGCAATACGTAAACAGGAAGGGAAGTGCGCTCTCCCTCTCCCGGCAGGTGACGGAACCCATCCAGGGAAAATTGTGTCTGCTGTAAGTCCAGCCTGACCGGAGTAAAGGGACTTTTCCCAAGAGAAGTAACCGGTAGTCCCATCAGAAGATGCTCCATGGTCGTGTTTCCCGCAATACAGATACAAACTATAGAAGTGATATACTGCCCAAATTGTTCCATCCCCCTTTGCAGCACCTGCCAGACACTTGCTTCCATCTCTTCGGCATGTCCCTTTTCTGCTTCCCGGATTCTGGAAAGCACATCTGCACCAAATTTCCTTTGGGGATTCATTTCACAATAAGATGCTTCTATTTTACCGGAATAAAGTTGTCTGAGCTGCATCGCAATGGTGGTTGTTCCCAAATCCACCGCTACGATATAACGTTTTTCTTTTTCCGTTATTTCCAGAGTGGAAACCGCTTTATTGTATTGACTTATTGAGTCATTTTCTTCTGACAGACTTATCACATCCATTACAATAGAAGTTTTGACTGGATTTGCAAATGCTAAGCGGATGACACAGTTGTTTTTGGGCTTCACCATACAGGCAAGGCGAAATCCCTGCCGCAGTTCTTCCGGTGAAAACACGCTTCTTTCCAGCCCTGTGGGCAGCGGCATTCCCTGCACAAACTGCACACGGCATCTGCCGCATTTACCGGTTCCCCCACAGAAATTTTCAGAAATAAGGTTTGTTTTCTGCAAAGTTGACATGAGCGTCATACCAATATCATGTGTCACTTCATGTTGCCTTTCGATTTTCTTCCCTGTTTCCTCTTCTGTTTCAGTAATAATTCTTATTTTTATCTTTTCAGACAAACTGATTTTTCTCCTTATCATAATGATAATCAATGGAAGCCAGTTTTTCGACAATTTCAGATTCGCTGACCTCCAAATCATCACACATTTTTTCTAAACTCGCATAATAGTCCCTTAACTTCAAATTTACAAAACTAAGCAACATAACCGGGTCTTTTGGTATCATCCCTGTATCCTCTCCTTCTGTAACAGATTTCTCCGAATTGCTTTCTTACCGTAATTCCATCTGTACGGTGTATTCATTTCCTTCTCCATGAACCTGTGCCATACTTCCGCAGATAAGCGGCATCATTGGCGGAATATGACCTAAATCCACATCCATGATAACCGGAACATGATAGTTTCGAATCACCTCATAAACTGCATCATACTGGTCTAATCCCATCATTTCCTGTCCATGACAAAGAGGTCTTCCAATCAGAAAACCTTTGCAGTGTGCAAACCATCCCGCATGTTCCATCTGCCACATGGCACGTCTGATACTCATAACATTCAAATCACATGCCTCCAGAAACCAGATAATTCCGTCCTCTTTATACTTTTCTGTAAACTCGCAGACCTTGTCGTATCTGGTTCCCAGAAGATTTACCAGACAATCCATACAGCCGCCAAGCAGTCTGCCTGAAAAATCCAGTGTTTCATCCGGGAATTTCCGGATAACCGACGGTTCTGTTACATGATAAGGTTCTAAGGGATGCTCCTCATCCTTCAAAGACTCTTTTTCCCACTTGTCATAACCTTGCAGAGTTAACTTCTGTCCTGTCAGCACACTCATGGCATCCTGTATAGAAGGGTGCTGCGGTTCCATTCCAAAGGCTGCTGCACATGGCCCATAAATCGAAGCAGTATCGCACAAAGTCGTCAATAAAAACGTCATATTGGTATTGTCCGAAAATCCCATATACCACTTTGGCTCTGCCGCTTTTATCTTATCAAAATCTACATAATCCAAAATGCCGCACATCAGCTCACCGCCGCCGCAGGAAATAATGGCATCGTTTGCCTCTCCGCAATAAGATTCTTCCAATTCTTGTCCACACAACTGGGGTGTATTGCTGATACCAATTCCTTTTTCCACATAGCAGTTTGGTCCAAACTGTAACTGATATCCGTCTGCTTTCCATTTTTCCTGTGCATTCAGAAAAGCGGTTTTATACGGTTCTGTAGCGCATCCAAAGGAAGGTGCCACAAATCCAATGGTTCCATTTTTTTGTAAAAATTTCGGGTATCTCATATCTATTTCCTCACTGTTTCCTCACTTTTTTCTCTCTGCCTCAATTATATCTTCTTTGCCCATCTTTTCCAATATTTTTTACCAAAAAGAACCTATGGCAGGTAAAACTGCTCATAGGTTCTTAGGTTCTTACTTTCATGCGGCTTTCAAATGTGTACGCAAATGTTTCAACCTTTTCGTGCTGTCAATGCTCCATTTTCCAAATTAATCCGAATGGTATCATTTGTACCAACTTCATCTGCCAGAATCAGCTTCGCAGACAACGTTTCCACATACTTCTGGATATAACGTTTCAGTGGTCTTGCACCATACACTGGGTCATAAGCATTTTCTACAATAAACTGCTCTGCCTCCGGTGTCAGTTCAATCCGCAATTCCCTGTCAGACAAACGTTTGTTCAGGTCTTCAATAATCAGATGAATAATGCCGCCGATGTTATCTTTGGTTAACGGTTTGAACAAAATAGTTTCATCCAGACGATTCAGAAACTCTGGCCGGAAATGACCGCGTAAATCATTCATAACCATTTCTTCTGCTTCTGGTTTAATGCTGCCATCTGCATCAATACCATCCAACAGATAACCTGCACCAATATTTGAGGTCATAATCAGAATGGTATTCTTAAAGTCAACGGTTCTACCCTGTGAATCTGTGACACGTCCATCATCCAATACCTGCAGCAGTACATTAAATACATCCGGGTGCGCTTTTTCTATTTCATCAAAAAGCACTACGGAATATGGTTTTCTTCTGACTGCTTCGGTTAGCTGTCCGCCTTCTTCATAACCAACATATCCCGGAGGCGCTCCAATCAGTCTGGATACCGAATACTTCTCCATATACTCACTCATATCAATCCGAACCATATTGTTCTCATCATCAAACAAGGATGCTGCCAGTGCTTTGGCAAGTTCTGTCTTTCCCACACCGGTAGGACCCAGGAACAGGAATGAGCCAATGGGTTTTCTAGGGTCTTTGATGCCTGCCTTGGAACGAATGATAGCTTCTGTTACCTTCGTAACACCTTCTTCCTGGCCTATCACACGTTTATGAAGCTCTTCATCAAGATGCAGTGTCTTATTGCGTTCACTTTCTGTCAGCTTCGTTACCGGAATACCCGTCCATCGGGAAATAATCTTGGCAATTTCTTCATCCGAAACGCTTTCATGCACTAAGGAAAGGTCTTTTTCTTTCACCTTCTGCTCTTCGATTTCCAACTGCTGTTTCAGGCTCGGCAGTCTGCCATAACTAAGCTCTGCCGCTTTTTCATAGTCCCCTTCTCTCTGTGCAATCTGAATCTGGTTATTTATCTCATCAATTTCTTCCCGCATTCTGGATAATTTTTCAACGGATGACTTTTCATTTTCCCACTGGGCAAGACGATTTTTCAACTCTTCTTTCCACTCTGCAAGTTCCTGCTGGAGCTGTTCCAGACGTTCCCTGCTCAAACGGTCATCCTCTTTCTTAAGAGCAGTTTCTTCAATTTCCATCTGCATTACTTTACGCTGCAGCTCATCCAATTCCGTTGGCATGGAATCCAGCTCTGTTTTAATCAGGGCGCATGCCTCATCCACCAGGTCAATGGCTTTATCCGGCAGAAAACGGTCCGCAATATAACGATTCGAAAGTACCGCCGCACTAACCAGCGCATTATCCATAATCTTTACGCCATGGTATACTTCATACCGTTCTTTCAGACCACGCAGAATTGAAATGGTATCTTCCACAGTTGGCTCATCCACCAACACTGGCTGAAAACGACGTTCCAGTGCCGGGTCTTTCTCAATGTACTGACGGTATTCATCTAATGTAGTAGCACCGATACAATGCAATTCTCCACGCGCCAGCATTGGTTTTAACATATTTCCGGCATCCAATGCACCATCGGTCTTTCCTGCACCCACAATCGTATGCAGTTCATCTATAAACAGAATAATCTGTCCATCGCTGTTTTTCACATCATCCAATACCGCTTTCAGACGTTCTTCAAATTCACCACGATATTTGGCGCCTGCTACCAGCGCACCCATATCCAGCGCAAAAATCTTCTTATCC
>CAYVUF010000067.1:0-9531 GCA_964454605.1 uncultured Bacteroides sp. | reverse complement strand
ATTACCACCGTTACTGTTACGCTTCCAGAAAAACCGTTCTCCGCAAGCACAACACCCTCTGGCAGATAATCTTTCACATTCACGACGACTTCAACATTTTCACGTGCACCGGTAATATCCAGAGCTGTTTCTGGAATATCAACTGCACTGATATTGTCAATCACTTTGGACCTGCCAGCAATTGTAATACTGTCTTTGTCTGCTGTTATTTCCCCGGTTGCCTGGTATCCGCCAGCCGCCGCGCCGCTTGCGCTCCAATGAAGTGCTACCGTCTTAAGCTCCAGGATTTCTACATTCACGCGCACTTTGCTGATGTTCTTCACAATACTGTTTGATGCAATTATCTTATCTTCTTCATCATATAACCGAATCACCGAATCGGTTCCAATGTTATTGGTAAAGCCAGAAACATCTACGGAAACCACTGCCTTCTTAACCTGTGACACCAAGGATTCCGGTCCGGAAATTTCCACCAGATTCTGCTCTGTGGTAATTTCACCTAACATATAACCATCTTTTACTTCACCCACAGTATCTGTCTTTAACTGCAAAGTCTTGGTCTTCTTATCTTCAATATTCAGTTTTACACTATCTATACTTCCTTCGATACTGTCCAGCTTATCATTATATTTATTAGTGGAAAGCCGGATGCTGATTGTGTTCAGACTGGTAAGGTCATTCATATCAGCAACCGCTACCACATTACTTTCATTCAAAGAGTCAATAACAGACCTTTTGGCTGTTATGGTAACCGTATCAATTACATCTGTTTCATCCAGAATCTCATACACCCGGCCGCTGCTGGTAATCAAATCCGCATTCTGGATTTTAACCGGTACATTATAAACTTTATAAGTACCTACCGGGTCATTTATGTTCGTTACAATCAGCCAGAGGATAGCTGCAAACAGAAAGGAACCTATCTTCAATCCCCAGTTTCGGCTTAATCTATTCTTCATTTCTAGACCTGCCTTTCCACAACTTCCGTTTTTTCTCTTCTACCGGCTTATCCTGAATGCTATGCAGTCTTTCTCGCAACCGCTCTGCATCCACTGCGCGTTCCAGTCTTCCGCCATATGCAACGCTTATTTTTCCCGTTTCCTCTGAAACAATAACTGTCATGGAATCTGTCACTTCCGATATACCAACACCTGCACGATGTCTTGTTCCTAATTCCTTGCTCAGTTCCATATTATCGGACAATGGCAGATAACAGGTGGCCGCTGTCACTCGATTATTTTTTACGACAACTGCTCCATCATGCAAAGGCGTGTTATGTTCAAAAATATTGATTAAAAGCTGACTGGAAACAATACCATCCACTTCAATACCGGTTCGCTCGTATTCGTTCAATGGCTGTTCCTTCTGTATAACAATTAACGCTCCGGTTTTCACTTTGCCCATTTCCACAGAAGCCTTTACAATTTCATTCACCGTTCTGTCAGACAGACGTTCTTCTCCGGCTTTTGACACATCAAATGTGAGCACAGAAGAAAAGAAATTTTTTCGACCTAATGTTTCCAATGCTTTCCGCAGCTCCGGCTGCAGCACGACCACTATCGCGATTGCTGCAATACTGAATAGATTCGTAACAATCCACAAAATGGTATTCATCTTGAATATCACTGCTACCAACACGAAGATGCCAATCACAAGCACACCCTTCAATAATGCCCACGCTCTTGTGTTTTTAATCCAAAGCAGAATATGATACACCAAAAAAGCGATGATAAAAATCTCCGCAATATCAGTCCAATGAACGGACGGCATATGCAAATTAGAAAAATATTTATCTATCCATGTATTAATCTGCTGCATAAAAATTCCCACTTAACCTTACTATTTGTCTGAAATAATTTATCTTCTAATGAGTATTCCTACTCCTCTTCTGTACATTAATCTGTTTTACCTGCTTCTCAGGCTTTGCCAGTGTCACCTTCGGCACTGCTTTTACATAATAATAATATTCATCATCTTCGAACTGCACATTCTCCGTCCGGCTGTAATCCACATGGAAAACAAAAAACTGCAGTACCATAGTTATGAAAAAGGAAACAACTGTTCCAAGCACAGCACTCAGCAAGGACACATTCGTGTCAAACATCAAATCTCCAATCAGCAGCACCATGATATTTACCAGTGCTCCTGCAACCATCGCAATCGTCCATGCATAATCAATGCTCATTCGGCGAATCAGATAAACCAGAATCAGCGTTACTGCAAACGCAACTATCGTAACAATCATCTCTTTGTTGTTCAGAATGCCATCGATAATCACTTTGAATCTGGTTGCTGTTTCCTCATCCACCATACTGCCCAGCAATGTTATATTTTCACTTACATAATGAATCATATAATAAGCGATAACACCACATGCCACAGAAACTGCTGATGCTGGTGTCCCAACAAGTCCCATCGCTATCGGCATAACATATGGTATCTTCAACAGGAAACATACCGGTGTCAGAATGACAACTGCTGTATCTTTCGGTGAAAACCTAAAATACAATAAAAACATAAGCAGATAAGCTGCTCCCACTACAACAGCACATTCCAGACTAAAGGCATACATGTGCAGTAGAGTAAACAATGCTGCCATGATTACAATGAAATTCATGGGCATGAAAGAACACATCAAAGCTACAATCAATACCACTGTAACCTTACTGATTCCTTCCATATATCCCAACTTGGAATTGATTAACGTCAAGGCTATAAATGCCAGTAAAAACTTCAGCACTGGGGTAATATATGCTTCAAATTTACTATAAAACAGTTTCATATACTGCTTTGCAACAAGTAACGTAGTCATAGTTCTTCCTCTCAAAATGTATGATATTACTTATGACTGTACATATTTGATAATTTTTTCAAATTCATATAGTACAGTTTCAGACTTTTCCGAGCCTTACTATAACGGCAGGCATAAACAATATATGATATTACAGCATATCCTCCTGCAAAAACTGCATACATCAGCAATATGTTCTTGCCAAACTCTAATAAATCCATTTTATAAATGTCCATCATAAAGATTTCGAAGTCATAAAAAATATACATGGCAAAAACCACTATAAATGCAATGGTTGCACTTATAATGGATTTGAGTACCTGCCATCCTATATAATCACTTCGAAAATAATTTCCTATCGCAATATTCTTCTTTCCTTCGTTGGACTCATATGACGCCAGCTTAGTCATAAGAATGACGCGTTCTTCATTTAACATAAAGCAATTCTCACAATCTATCCAGCTTAATTCAAAAATCGCATCTTCGGATTTTCTTTTGTGTCTTTCTTCTTCTGTGGCTTCGGCTTCTCCGGCACTTTGATACTATCATTCAATTTATGTGCCATAGTGCTTTTACATTTTTCACAGAATCTGCCGCAGCGAATCGGTGCATCGCAATTTTCACAATACAACACAATGCCAGAACCTTCTGCCAGTTCAAGACGTTCCTCTCTCAGCCACTGCTGAATCTGACTGGTAGAAACATCACATGCTTCAGCCACCTGTGGAATTGTTGCAAGACGATTGTCCTGAACATATTTTTTTACTTCTTGAAATTTCTGTTCCATTGCATCTCTGCACTGCATACAAATAGGTGGTCCGGATACATAGTTAAAAATCTTTCCGCATTTTCTGCAATTACGTACATTCATAGCTTTTCCTCCTAATTACATACCTTTTCCTATTGCAAGCGCTGCGAAATAAATGTGCTTCACTCCCGCCTTTCGCAGTTCTTCTGCCATCGTATCCACTGTGCTTCCAGTTGTATAAATATCATCGACAATTATAATCGTATTTAATTTTACATCATTATGGCAGATTTTAAAAGCCTTTTTCAAATTATTTTGCCTTTCCTGAACAGATAAATCCTTCATTGGTGCAGTTTTACGCACTCTTTTTATAAAATCTTTTTTTACCGGAATATGCAAATACTTCCCCAACTCATCTGCCAGCACCTCTGCCTGATTATATCCCCTGGCTTTTTTCTTAGACGTATGAATAGGCACTGGTATAAGGGCATCTGGTTTCAATTCCATGATTCTGTTCCCAAGAATACGCGCCATACGTTCTCCATAAAATGCCGCGTACTCCTGCCTGCCTTTGTATTTAAAACGATAAATGGAATCTGCCACACTGGGATAGGCAAAAAGTGCCATCCCTCTGTCATACTTATGTTCTTTTCCGGTGCAGTCATGACAAAAGACTGCTCGTTGTTCTTTCAGTGATTTTCCACACTTCTGGCAAAAAGGTGCTTTATTATATTCAATTTTCTTCCTGCATTCCTCACAGATGAGGCTGCCGAAAGGCTTGACTGCTTTGTCACAGACAGGACATCTTCTGGGATAGATAAAATCCAGAAGCAGTCCCAAGAAATCCTTGATATGCTGATTGTTCATTTCTATTACCTTATTTCATTTTTGTTATTTCTGCTATGTTATCGTTCCTCTGGTATCAGTTCCCTGATTCGCTGTGCCAATCCTGTAAATCGTCTATTCTGATAATTATTATCCACCATTTCCTGTACCATGGTACTGCTTCCCAGTATTGTCACACAGCTTTTCGCCCTTGTAACTCCGGTATAAAGAAGATTCCGGTTAAATAACATTTTGGGTCCTGTTAACAGCGGCATGATAACCGCCGGATATTCGCTTCCCTGGGACTTGTGTATTGTAATTGCATAGGCAAGTTCTATCTCATCCAGTTGTGCAAAAGGATAAGTCACTCTTTTATTCTCATCATATTCTACAATCACGTTCCGGGTATACTCATTGATTTCCACAATAATACCCATATCTCCGTTAAATACCCCCAATCCTCTGTCGATTGGAATGCCATATTTACTCACAACTTCCCACTCTAACTGATAGTTGTTTTTAATCTGCATGACTTTATCTTTTTCCCGCAAAAGAACACTGCCGCTTACATACTCCTTTTTCTTGTCCGACGGTGGATTCAAATACCGCTGCAAAATGCCATTTAAAGTTTCTACTCCTAGAGTTCCTTTTCTCATAGGTGTCAGAACCTGAATATCATATGGTTGTGCTCCTACGTAAGACGGTAATTTTTCCAAAATCAACTGAATCATATGCTTATAGATAACATTTACATCCTTTCTCTCAAGAAAAAAGAAATCTTTGCTTTTGTTATCTAAAACAATATCTTCTCCGGCATGAATGCGGTGTGCATTCAAAATAATGTCACTCTCGGTTGCCTGTCGGAAGATTTTTTCAAGTACCACCACTGGAAATCGTTCACTGCTCATCAAATCCTGAAGCACCTGTCCTGGTCCTACGGACGGAAGCTGATTCACGTCTCCTACCAGAATTAAACGCGTGCCAATGGAAACTGCCTTCAACAGTGCCTGAAAAAGGAAAATATCTACCATTGACATTTCATCAATAATGATGACATCGGCTTCCAGAGGATTGGATTCATTTCTCTCAAAACGGGCCATTTTACTTTCCTGTGCTGCCACACCGTTCAGCTCTAACAAACGATGAATGGTTCTCGCCTCATAACCTGTTGTTTCCGTCATACGTTTGGCGGCACGTCCTGTTGGAGCTGCCAGGAAAATATCCATATCTTCCGATAAAAAGTATCGTATCATCATGTTAATCGTCGTGGTTTTACCAGTTCCCGGACCACCAGATAAGATAAGGATACCATTCTGAATACTTTGCAAAACTGCTTTTTTCTGCAAATCATCCAATTCAAATTTCTGTTCTTTTTCCAGCATCTCAATTTTCTGCATGATTTTTTTCTCTTGGGAAGGTACAAAATCTTCTTCCACAGAAACATTCAAATCATGAAGCATTTTGGCACAATTCAACTCTGCATAATAATAAGTTGCCGCATATACTTTTCGCTCCGTTTCCTCACCATCCGGCATTTTGATGATTATCTTCTTGTCCATCGCCAGATTTTGAAGCTGCGGTTCCATCACTTCTGGTTCTAATCCCAGTAACTCTCCTGCTTTCTTGAGCAAATTGCTATCTGTCAAATAGCAATTCCCTTCTCCGCCAGCCTGCAGCAGTGTATATAAAATGCCGCTTCGAATACGATAATCCGAATCCGTATGAATCCCTATTTTAGTGGCAATCTCGTCTGCAATACGAAATCCAATTCCGTCTACATCCTCTGCAAGCTGATACGGATTTTCTTTCATAATGCCATACAGCCCCATTCCATAGGTTTCATAGATGCGAATAGCCAGTGTATTTGAAATGCCATATTTTTGCAGAAAAGTCATAGCCTCCCTGGCATCCCTTTTTTCATATACCTGTATTGCAATCTCTCTTGCTTTGCGCTCACTAATTCCTTTGATTTCTGCAAGTCGCTCTGGTTCCTGCTCTATCACACGAAACGTATCATTCCCAAACTTTTTCACAATTCTTGCCGCCAGAGCTTCGCCCACTCCCTTGATTGCTCCAGAGCCCAGATATCGTTCCATACTAAGTGCATCATCAGGTTCTACAATTCGATAGTGTTCTATCTTGAACTGTTCCCCATATACCGGATGTGCTGTGTAATTTCCTTCTGCCTCAATGGATTCCCCCTGGTCGATTGTTTTCATTGTTCCAACACAAGTTACCTCTTCCCCATCTGCCACCAGATTAAAAACCGCATATCCATTTTCTGCATTTCGGTATATGATATGTTCAATGTATCCTCTTATTGTTTCTAAACTATTTTCCATAAATATTCCCTATATATCTGATCATCCAAATACGCAAATAGGCTGCCGGAATCAGCAGCCTATTTTATCGCAATTATTATCTTCTTTACAAATTAATCCAGATTATAGTTTCTCTTCATCTGTGTATACAGCATCTGTGCAAGAGAATTCGCTCCAGAACCTTCATTCGTCATCTGTTCTGCAAGTTCCTGAACAACCGTATCCTGAAAGCAGTTTACCATATTCTTTGCATATCCTTCTTCTTCCTCATCACCGCTGAATGCTTTGGTTGATTCCTGCATTTTTTCCAGAATCTGTTCCCAAAGATATGCTTCAAACTGCTTACAGGCATCTAACAGTTCATCTTCCTCTACCTCGGAAGCCGCCTTGTTCAACTGACTCTCCAGTTCTTTTGTTTTATCTGTATTATAATCTACCAAATAATCTGTATAGCCCGAAATTCCTGCAATATCCATAGGTTATTCCTTCCTATCTGTTATTATCGTTTCAAATTATTAGCAGTTTCCATCATAGAATCTGAAGTTGTAATGGCTTTGGAATTCATCTCATAAGCACGCTGTGCAACAATCAGATTAACCATTTCATCTGCAACGGAAACATTGGAACCTTCCAAATATCCCTGAAGGATTCTGCTCTTCTGCACATTCGCATTTGTTTCTTCGTTAATAGCCCGTCCACTTGCATCAGTTGCTGAGAGGAGTGTATCTCCATGTCTTGCCAGACCACCTGCGTTGTTGAACTGGTAAACACCAATCTTAATTCCAATAGACTGTGGGTTATTATCATCATCCGGATAACAGATTTCACCATCTGCTGTAATGGAAAGTCTGTTTGCAATATATGTACGAGATAAGGAAATCGGTCTTCCTGCGGAATTCAGTACTGGAAGTCCATCATGATTCGTCAGAGTCATTCCGCCATTGCTTCCAATTGCCCATGTAAAATCACCATTTCTGGTATAGTAAGTTTCACCATCTTCACCTCTTACTGCAAAGAAGCCATCCCCTTCAATCGCAAATGAAGTATCACTGGAAGATTCCAACAAACTTCCCTGGGAATAAATGTTGTTGATAGATGAAGTCCGGACACCAAGACCAACTTGGGAAGTGGTTGGCTTCGGATCTCCATTTGCTGTTGTTGTCTGTGTCTGCAATGTTTGATACAACAATGACTTAAACTCTGCCTTCTGTGCTTTATAACCTGCTGAGTTAACGTTTGCAAGGTTATTGGCGATTGTATCTACATTCGTCTGCTGTGCATTCATACCTGTTGCTGCCGACCATAAACTTCTTACCATTTATCTGTTCCTACCTTTCCCTTGTATATTTTTATACTCTTCCTGTCTGATTTACTGCATTTTCTAATGTGCTGTCATACGTAGTAATCAATTTCTGATTTGCTTCATACTGTCTTTGAATGGTAATCATATTTACCATTTCTGTAACAACTGAAATATTGGACATTTCCAGATAACCAGAATGGATATCGGCTTCGGAATCTATCTCCTCTGCTCCTTCCACTGCCTGGAAATAGTTTTCACCATATCTTTCCAGATAATTATAATCTTCAAAATCTGTTATCTGAAGCGTTCCTACATTCTCACCAGCCTGATAAATATTTCCATCTCTGTCAATACTGATATCTTCTGTAGTTGTTAACCGGATATGTCTTCCTCTGGCACCTAACACATAATCTCCATCCTGTGTTACCAGATATCCCTGTGCATTCATGGTAAAATTACCATCTCTGGTATACATCGTAGACGTTTCGCCAGCCTTGTTGGTATATTCCACCGTAAAGAATCCATTTCCAGAAATAGCCAAATCCAGAACATTTCCAGTTTCTTTGATTCCACCTTCTGAATAATCTACATAATTTTCACCAATTTTAACGCCAAGTGACATATTTCCCAATTTCTTCGGAAGATTTCCTGCTTCGGATGTGTCTTTAATCTTATAAGCCAACACCTCATCAAAAGCCTGACTTGTTGCCCCCTCTTTCTTAAAGCCAATGGTATCTGCGTTTGCCAGATTATTGGTCATAATGTCCATTCTGTTCTGTTCATTCAGCATGCCTGTATAGGCAGTATATAAACCTTTAAGCATCTTGCTCCCCTTTCCCCTGCTATGGGATTCCCTTCTTTATCTTTCGCTAATCTTCTCTGTAACCTGCCAGAAATTCTACATATTTTCCGGTTCCAATGGCCACTGCTGTCATCGGGTCCTCTGCGGTCATCGTGTTAATGCCAGTTTTTGCTGCAATCAAATCTTCCAGACCACGCAGCAAACTGCCGCCGCCTGTCAAAACAATACCTCTGTCCGCAATATCCGCTGCCAGTTCCGGTGGTGTTTTCTCAAGTACACTATGAATGGTTTCAACAATCTGAACCGTTGTTTCATGCAGTGCTTCTTCTGTTTCCTCAGAAGAAACTTTCACAGTTCTTGGAAGACCTGTTACCAGGTTACGTCCTCTTACATCCATATAGTCTACTTCCGGTCTTTTATAAGCAGAGCCGATTTTAATCTTCAAATCTTCGGCTGTTCTTTCACCAATCAATAAATTATGCTTCTTTCGCATATAACGTACAATTGCTTCGTCAAAATCATCCCCGGCTATTTTGATAGAAGCACTTACAACAGTGCCTCCAAGGGAAATCACTGCAATATCAGATGTACCACCACCGATATCAACAATCATGTTTCCACAGGGTTTCGAAATGTCAATTCCTGCACCAATGGCTGCCGCAATCGGCTCCTCGATGATAGATACCTCTCTGGCTCCTGCCTGATAAGTAGCATCTTCAACCGCTTTCTTCTCTACCTCTG
>CAYVUF010000066.1:0-9697 GCA_964454605.1 uncultured Bacteroides sp. | reverse complement strand
ATATGGGACATTTTCTGGATGTGGCAAGACTGGCAATGATTTTCAATCTGGAGAAACAGCTTTCGATTCCAAAGGACATGATTTATGCAGCAGCACTTCTGCATGATATCGGAAGATTCCGACAGTATCAGGATGGCACCCCGCATGAGCAGGCAAGTGCTGCACTGGCACCGGAAATACTGAAAGATTGTGGATACAGTGAGGAAGAAACAAACGTTATTGTGGAAGCAATCAGCCAGCATAGAAATGCAGCAGTGAAAGAAAAAGAAGATTTGGATGGATTGCTGTACCGGGCGGATAAGATGAGCCGCAGTTGTTTTGCCTGTCCGGCAGAACCAGAGTGTAATTGGAAGGCAGATAAGAAAAATCTGCATTTAATTTATTAAAATAAATAAGGAATGAGAAGCGAGGATGAACATGACAGCACAAAAGATGCAGATAGGCAGCAGGGAATTTCAGACAGAAGGGCATACTTATGTCATGGGAATTTTAAATGTGACACCGGACTCTTTTTCAGACGGTGGAAAGTATCAGCAGATGGATGCCGCCCTTTTTCATGTGGAAGAAATGATAAAGGAAGGCATGGATATTGTGGATATCGGAGGAGAATCCACCAGACCGGGTTATACTCTGTTATCTTCTCAGGAGGAAATAGAACGTGTCACACCAGTAATTGAAAAAATTAAATCAAGATTCGATATCCTGATTTCCCTTGATACTTACAAAAGTGAAGTAGCGGAAGCAGGGATTGCGGCGGGTGTGAATCTGATTAATGATATATGGGGGTTAAAATATGATAACCGGCTTGCCGATGTGATTGCAAAGGCAAAGGTGCCATGCTGTCTGATGCACAACCGGAAAGAAGCAGAGTATCAGAATTATATGCAGGATGTGTTAGCAGATTTGCAGGAAACGATTGGAATTGCACAGAAGGCTGGCATCGGGGAGAATCAGATTATTCTGGACCCAGGTGTGGGATTTGGCAAGAGTTATGAAAATAATCTGGAAATAATCGATAAGCTGGAAATGCTGCATACACTGGGCTATCCGCTTTTACTTGGTACAAGCAGAAAGTCTGTGATTGGACTGACTCTGAATCTGCCGGCTTCGGAACGGGTAGAAGGAACCTTGGCGACAACGGTTATGGCGGTTCTGAAAAAAGCAATGTTTGTCCGAGTACATGATGTTAAGGAAAATGTCAGAGCCATACGCATGGCAGAAGCCATCCGGTATGGTTATGAAAAATAACAGAAGCAGCATAAAATAGGGGACAGAAAGAGAAAGGGGTATGGATTATGGACAAAATTAAGATTGATAACTTGAAAGTATATGCCCATCATGGTGTATACAAAGAAGAAAATGAAACAGGACAGAATTTTTATGTGAATGCGGTTCTGTACACCGATACCAGAAAGGCCGGAATGGAAGACCGGTTGGAGCTTTCCACCAATTATGGGGAAGTGTGCCAGTTTATTCATCGGTTTATGAGGGAAAATCTGTTCAAACTGGTGGAAACGGTGGCAGAAAAATTAGCAGAGGCATTGCTGATAGAATTTCGTCTGATAGATGAAATTCAGTTGGAAATCCGTAAACCGGAAGCCCCGATTGGACTGGAATTTGAATCGGTATCCGTAGAAATCCAGAGAAAGTGGCATACGGTTTATCTGGCAACAGGTTCTAATGTCGGAGATAAAAAGAAACATATTAAGGATGCGATTACCTCCATTTCTGCGGACCGTAAATGCCGCATTATGAAGACTTCGGAGTTAGTCAGAACGACCGCTTATGGAGAAGTGGAGCAGGATGAGTTTTTAAATGGTGCTATGATGATAAAAACATTGTATACACCGGAAGAGCTGCTTGAGAAGCTGCATGAGATTGAAGCCGCAGAGGGAAGAAAAAGAGAGTTGCACTGGGGTCCGCGAACACTGGATATCGATATTATTTTCTATGATGATATTGTAATGAATACAGACAATTTGCAGATTCCTCATGAAGATATGCAGAATCGTGACTTTGTTTTAGAGCCATTGTCACAGATAGCACCGTATGTAGTGCATCCGGTTTTTGGTAAAACCGTAGTCCAGCTCTATGAAGAAGTACAGAAAGCAGGAGAACAACATGTCATCGACCTTGAATATATACGTTAAACCTCTCGATATCAGAGAAGCCAAAGCAGTTTACATCGGCCATGCCCATCAGGATTTCCCGCAGAACGAACTAAAACCTTTTTCCATGATAGAAGAGTTGTGGGAGAAAGGATTTTATCGTGGTTATGGATTTTATGAGCGTGGTGAGAAAGATATGCTAAGAGGTTATGCTTTTACCATGGCAGATTCCGATGTACAGATGCTGTTAGTGGATTATTTTGCAGTCTGCGAAGAAATGCGTGGAAAAGGCTATGGCGGGGCAGCGCTGGCATTGCTGAAGGAAGTCTGTGCAGACTGGGATGGCATCATTTTTGAGGTGGAAGATGATGAAAGTGCAGAAACAGAAGAAGAAAAGAACCTTCGACAGAAACGGATTGCTTTTTATGAGAGAAATGGTGTGACTATGACAAATGACCGCAGTCATGCCTTTGGGGTCGATTATAAATTGATGGTTTTGCCGGCGGCAAGCGACGACGTGGTAGAAGGTGTTGGCAGGAAACTGTCATCGGTTTATCAGAAAATGCTTACGGAGCAGGTATTTCAGACAATGTTTCGGCTGCGTTAAGGGAAAAGAAGGAAGTAAAAAAGTAGGGACAATCCCTACTTTTTTGCTGCTATTTTTTATATTATTCTTTACACTATTCTTCGAAAGCAGCCGCCTGTGCTGCATCAAAGGTGGTTACATTCACACTGCCATAGGTACTTGTTTTGTACACTGGAACCGGTGCATTAAATTCATTAAAATAAACATACTGGGATGTTATATTGATGTTCTGGTATACACCTTCGGCAACGGTTTCCGGGCTGCTTCCGTCTATCACCATCCGTTTCAGTGCGGGTTCTGTTTCGGAGCAGGTCTGGTAATAAATCATGCTGTCATATACATTGAAGAAATCAATCCGTTCCTCAGAAAGTATTTCAATCACATCCTCCGACAGAGAATAGCGGCACAAACGATAGTTGTTTGCTACATCCATATAATAGACATAGCCGCCGGACACAATCGGATTCCAGAGGTTGCCCTGCCAGAGGGTAGTTATCTGGTCTGTGGAGGTGTCTAAAGCATACAATGCGTGGTCTTTGTCCGTACCATTAAAATAAATCGTGCCATTGAGATAGCAGGCAGGATTAGCGGAATAATCGGTTACATCCAGTTCTTCGGATTTATCAATTTTGATTTTGGATAAGGTCGCTGGGTCATTGGAAGCATTGGTAAAGTATAAGTAATTGCCGCATAACTGCATGGAAGTTGCGGCACTCCGGGACAGACAGGTGGACTGGCTGCCATTTTTTTTGCAGCGGAAAATACCGTAAGTACGCATCATATAGCCAAGACCTTCACCGCCGCTGTTGCTCTGCATATAGTAATACAGATATTTGCCGCCGGCATTGATATAAGAAACGGAGTTGCTGCTTAATTTTGTCAGTTCTGTTTCGTCTGGATTCATGGAATAGAGCGCGTTGCCATCGTAAGCGTTTGCAAAATATACTTTTCCCTCTGATTCGCAGAAATATCCGCCATTATTCAGATTTCCGGCAGTGTTTCCTGTGGTATATTCATCGTTCATCGGAATTTTTCCAGACAGAAGCATGAAAATGAATAAAAGCACAAGAACGATTAGAGTAATGCCGAGTATCATTATATTTTTCCTTTTTGTTGTCATGTTATTTGTTCTCCTTGTATCAAAATAAGTTCAATCTAAAGATAGTATAGTCGCAAACCTGCTTGCTATCAAGTGTGATTTGTTATAAGATGATTAAAGTAAGAAGTCAGAAACGGAAGGAAAATACCAATGGCAGATTTATTAGAATTAAGACAGCAATTAGATGAACTGGATGCGAAGATTGTACAGCTATATGAGCAGAGAATGGATATTTGCTCGCAGGTGGCTGATTATAAGATAGAAACAGGGAAAAAGGTTTTTGATAAGGAACGGGAAGATGAGAAGCTGCGAAAAGTAAAATCCATGACCCATAATGAATTTAACGGACATGGTGTAGAGGAACTTTTTGAACAGATTATGTCAACTAGCCGAAAACTCCAGTACAAGAAATTAGCGGAAAAAGGCGGTATGGGAAAACTTCCGTTTATTGGTGTGGATGAGTTAGATGTCAAAAATGCAAGAGTGGTTTTTCAGGGAGCAGAAGGTGCTTATTCCCAGATGGCAATGCTTCGTTATTTCGGGGAAGATGTGAATTGTTTTCATGTGGATACCTTTCGGGATGCTATGAGTGCCATTGAAGAAGGAAGTGCTGATTTTGCAGTTCTCCCAATAGAAAATTCTACAGCCGGAATTGTTCATGAGATTTATGATTTACTGGTAGAATTTGAAAATTATATTGTCGGGGAGCAGATTATTCGAATCGAGCATTGTTTGATGGGAGTACCAGGAGCAGACAAAGCAGATATCAAAACGGTCTATTCCCACCCCCAGTCTTTGATGCAGAGTGCAAGGTATCTGAATGAGCATGGAGAGTGGAAACAGATAAGTATGCAGAACAATGCTTTTGCAGCAAGAAAAGTCAGCGAGGAGCAGGACAAAAGCCAGGCGGCCATTGCCAGTGAGCAGGCAGCTAAGATTTATGGACTGGATATTCTGGAAAAAGGTGTGAACCAATCACAGACCAATTCCACCCGCTTTATTATCGTAACCAATCAGAAAATCTTTTTGAAGAAAGCGGACAAGGTCAGTATTTGTTTTGAAATACCCCATGAAAGCGGTTCTTTGTACCATATGCTTTCCCACTTTATCTATAACAATCTGAATCTGACGAAAATTGAAAGTCGTCCTCTGGAGGAGCGAAACTGGGAATATCGTTTCTTCATTGATTTTGAGGGAAATCTGGCAGACAGTGCGGTTAAAAATGCACTCAGAGGTCTGCGGGAAGAAGCGAGAAATATGAGAATTCTGGGAAATTATTAAAAATGAGGAGTAAGTTATGCGTACAGAAGAATTGATTATCTATAAGGATTTTGAACAGGGCGATTTGCTCTTTCAAATGGTATATATGATGGAACATTATAAACTGGAGCCGGACAGAGGCTTGTGCTATGATTGTATGCACCAGTTACTGGAAATTGCGGCTTCCCATGGTTTCTATGGAAATCTGTGGCATTGTTATCTGGCAAATTTATTGGTTAACAATGAAAATAGTTACAGCAAGGCATGTGAAATCAGGGGAAATATAGAAGGTACCATGAATGACCTGGTGCTTCATGATATTCAGATTTTCAAGGAACTTTACGATTATGATTTTACGGATATGATAGAAGAACTGAAGGTGCCGGAATTTCGGATGGTGCTTTCTTACGAAAGCGGTTTTCAGGAGAGTAAGGTTTATAATACCCGTATTCGTGACAGAATCTGTCATCTTGCCATGCAGTTTAATTCTGATGATACGCCAGAGGCAATGAAAGATACGCTGACCCAGTTTTATAAAGAGTATGGAGTTGGCAAATTTGGACTGCACAAAGCCTTCCGTATCCGTCATGACGAAAATGGAGTACAGATTGAGCCTATTTTGAACATTGCCCATGTACATCTGGATGATTTGGTAGGATATGAGATTCCGAAGAAGAAGCTGATTGATAACACAGAAGCGTTTGTAAGAGGCAGAAAGGCAAATAATTGTCTTCTGTTCGGCGATGCAGGAACCGGAAAATCCTCCAGTATCAAAGCCATTTCCAATGAGTATTATGGGGAAGGACTGCGTATCATTGAGGTGTACAAGCATCAGTTTCAGGATTTGAATGATGTGATAGCACAGGTGAAAAACCGAAATTACAAATTTATTATTTACATGGACGATTTGAGTTTTGAAGATTTTGAGATTGAATATAAATATCTGAAGGCGGTTATTGAAGGCGGTCTGGAGAAAAAACCGAATAATGTTTTAATTTATGCAACTTCCAACCGCAGACATCTGGTACGGGAGAAATTCAGTGATAAAGAGGACAGAAGAGATGACTTGCATGCGGGAGATACGGTACAGGAGAAACTTTCTCTGGTTTCCCGTTTTGGTGTCACAATTTTCTTCGGCGCACCGGATAAGAAACAATTCCAACAGATTGTACGGACCTTGGCGGAGCGATATCAGATTGCTATGCCGGAGGAAGAACTTTTGCTGGAGGCAAATAAATGGGAGTTAGCCCATGGCGGTTTATCCGGCAGGACAGCGCAGCAGTTTATCGATTATCTTTTAGGACAGAACCAGAATGGTTAAACGGGGGTTTATATGAAAACTTTTGCAGCAATTGATGTGGGTTCTTATGAACTGGAGCTGAAAATATTTGAGGTTTCCAAACAGAATGGCATCAAAGAGATAGATTCCATCAGACATCGTATTGATTTAGGAACCGATACGTATGCGACAGGCAAAATCAGTTATGAAAGAGTGGATGAACTTTGTCGTGTCCTGAGAGAATACAAGAAAATTATGGAAAGCTATCGTGTGGAGAATTACAAAGCCTATGGCACCAGTGCAATCCGGGAAATGGAAAACGCCTTGATTGTGCTGGACCAGATTGAACAGCGAACCGGAATTAAGATAGAAGTGCTGAGTAATTCGGAACAACGTTTTCTGAATTATAAGTCCATTGCATCCAAAGGAAAGATTTTTAATAAGATTATCGAGAAAGAAACTGCGATTCTGGACATTGGAGGCGGCAGCATTCAGATTTCTCTGTTTGTCAAGGATACGCTGGTAACGACCCAGAACCTGAAACTGGGTATTTTGCGGCTGCAGGATAAACTGGGACATTTGAACATCAGACCGGGGCAGTATGAGGCAATGGTAGAGGAGTTTATAAGCTCCCAGCTTGCTGTTTTCAAGAAACTGTATTTAAAAGACCATAAGATAGAGAATGTCATTGTCGTGGATGACTATATTTCTGCGGTGGTGGAGCACAAGATGTCAGCACTGGAAAATGATTGTATTGAAGCAGAAACCATGGAGCACTATATGGGAAAAATCAGAGAGAAGTCGGTTATGGAGGCAGCCAAGGTGCTTGGTATGCCGGAAGAAAATATTCCGCTTCTGTTTATTTCCAGTGTGCTTTTAAACCGGATTGTGAAGGTAATGGATGCAAAATATATCTGGGTTCCGGGTGTGACTTTGTGTGATGGTATTGCATATGAGTATGGTGAGAAGAATAGAATCATAACAGCTACCCACGATTTTGAGAAGGATATCATAGCCTGTGCCCAGAACATCAGCAAACGTTATATGGGCAGCAGAAGGCGAAGTGAAACTTTGGAGAAGATTGCACTGACGATTTTTGACAGCATGAAAAAAGTGCATGGTCTGGGCAAAAGGGAACGCCTTCTCTTACAGCTTGCAACCTTGCTGCATGATTGCGGTAAGTACATCAGCCTGGTGAATCTGGGAGAATGTTCTTATCACATTATCATGTCTACGGAAATGATAGGACTTTCCCATCTGGAAAGAGAAATTGTAGCTAATGTGGTAAAATATAATCATATGGATTTTGATTATTATGAAGTGCTGGGCAAGGACAATGCCCATCTGGACAGAGAGTCCTATTTAATCATTGCCAAACTTGTAGCTATTTTGAAGATTGCGAATGGACTGGACAGAAGTCATAAGCAGAAATTTAAAGACGTAAAAACAACATTAAGAGAGGAACAGTTGATTATTACAATTGATACACCAGTTGACATAACTCTGGAAAAGGGCTTGTTTTATCGCAGGGCAGATTTTTTTGAAGAAGTATATAGTGTCAAGCCGGTGATTCGACAGAAGAAAACCAATTTATAAGGGAAGGATAAAGGTATGGCAGGAAAATCAGAGTTTTCCAAGGTTGAAAATTATACAAACAGAGAACTGAGCTGGCTTCTTTTTAACCAGAGAGTGTTAAGCGAAGCAAGAGATAAACAGCTTCCGCTATTTGAACGATTGAAATTTTTAAGTATCACAGCATCGAATCTGGATGAATTTTTTATGGTGCGGGTGGCTTCTTTGAAGGATATGGTAAATGCTGGTTATTCCAAGCCGGATATAGCAGGTATGACTCCGGTGGAACAGCTTACAGAGGTGAATAGGAAGACACATGAACTGGTGGGACAGCAGTATGCGGTATTTAACCGGCTTCTGGTTCCTCATTTTCGGGAAAATGGTCTGCACCTGATAACACATCATGAAGAACTGACGAAGGAAGAGGCAGAATATATTGACCAGTATTTTGAGGAAAATATATATCCGGTTTTAACACCGATGGCAGTGGATTCGTCCAGACCGTTTCCACTTATCCGGAATAAATCTTTAAACATCGGTGCACTTGTAAAAAAGAAAAATGGAGAAGGAGAACTGGAATTTGCTACGGTGCAGGTGCCAAGTGTGCTTTCCAGAATTGTTGCATTGCCTTCCGAAGAAGGTACCTCCATTATTCTGCTGGAAGAAGTAATTGAAAGAAATGTGCATAAACTTTTCTTAAATTATGATATTGTCTGTGCCTATCCTTTCCGCATTATGAGAAATGCGGATTTATCCATTGAGGAAGAAGAAGCAGAGGACTTACTGCAGGAAATCGAGAAACAGCTTAAGAAAAGACAATGGGGTCAGGCAATCCGACTGGAAGTAGAAGAGGGGATGGATGAAAGACTTTTGAAAATTATTCAGGATGAACTGAGTATTGGCAAAGAAGATATTTACTCCATCAACGGACCTCTGGATTTAACTTTCCTGATGAAGTTGTATGGCTTACAGGGATTTGACCATTTGAAAGAGCATAGCTATGCCAAACCCCAGCCAGTACCGGAATTGCCGGAAGATGCGGATATTTTTGCAAGAATCCGTGAACAGGATATTCTGATGTTTCATCCTTACCAGACATTTGAGCCTGTGGTACGTTTTGTCAGACAGGCAGCCAATGACCCGGAAGTACTTGCCATCAAGCAGACTTTGTATCGTGTCAGCGGCAATTCGCCGATTATTGCAGCATTAGAGCAGGCGGCTGAGAATGGAAAACAGGTATCGGTTCTGGTAGAGTTGAAAGCCCGTTTCGATGAAGAAAATAATATTGTCTGGGCGAAAAAACTGGAAAAAGCAGGCTGTCATGTTATTTATGGTCTGGTAGGACTGAAAACCCACAGCAAGATTACACTGGTGGTTCGAAGAGAAGAAAACGGAATCCGTCGTTATGTTCATCTGGGAACTGGAAATTATAATGATTCAACCGCAAAGCAGTATACGGATTTAGGACTGTTTACCTGTTCCGAAGTGGTAGGAGAGGATGCAACGGCTGTCTTTAATATGCTGTCCGGTTATTCCGAACCCCGTTCCTGGAACAAATTATCACTGGCACCATTGTGGTTAAAGGACCGATTCCTGTATCTGATTGAACGGGAAAAGAAAAATGCAATGCAGGGCAGAGTGGCACGTATTATAGCCAAAATGAACTCGTTATGTGACAAGAGCATTATTGAAGCACTGTACGAAGCAAGTGCAGCAGGAGTTCAGATTGATTTAATCATTCGTGGAATCTGCTGTCTGAAGGTGGGAATCCCGGGTGTTAGTGAGAACATCAG
>CAYVUF010000065.1:0-9803 GCA_964454605.1 uncultured Bacteroides sp. | reverse complement strand
GCACTCAGACTTGGTGCAAAGGTTCACATCGTATATCGTAGAAGCGAAGAAGAATTACCAGCACGTGTGGAAGAAGTACATCATGCTAAAGAAGAGGGTATTATCTTTGATTTATTAACCAATCCAGTTGAAATCCTTGCAGATGAAAACGGATGGGTATGTGGTATGAAATGTGTGAAAATGGAACTTGGTGAGCCGGATGCTTCTGGCAGAAGAAGACCAGTAGAAGTTCCGGGTTCTGAATTTGTTATGAACGTAGATACGGTTATCATGTCACTTGGTACTTCTCCGAATCCACTGATTTCTTCAACCACAGAAGGTCTGGAAGTAAACAAATGGAAATGTATTGTTGCGGATGAAGAGCATGGAAAGACCACCAAAGAAGGTGTTTATGCCGGCGGTGATGCTGTAACAGGTGCAGCTACTGTAATTCTTGCTATGGGAGCTGGAAAAGCAGCAGCAAAAGGTATTGATGAATATTTATCCAACAAATAAAAAGTTATGACATTAGGAAGAGGTACAGAGGACTGTGCCTCTTCTTTTGTATAGCAGCTTTTGGCGGGGAGAGGATTCTTTGTTTCCTTTTTAGGACAGATATGGTATCATAAGAAAAACTTAATAATTTTTTTGCGATTTCTTTAAGGAAATGATTGTAAAATGAAAGAGCAGCATGGAGGATTAGAAAGATGGTAAATCATATTGTTTTATGGAACTTCAGGGAAGAGATGACAGATGCTGAGAAGAAGGATGCAGCAAGCCGAATGAAAAGGGAACTGGAGGCTGTGAAGGAACAGGTTCCGGGAACGGTTTCCATACGTGTTGTAACGGATGCTCTCGCATCCAGCAACAAAGATATCGGTCTTATTTCTGTTTTTGATACCGAGGAAGCATTGAAAGCCTATCAGGTACATCCTGCACATGTTGCGGCAGGGGCTTTTATCAAAACAGTAACAACGGGAAGAACCTGTCTGGATTATGAAGAATAAAACAATCATGAAATCACAGAATGGGGAGAGTCTATGAACTTATTAGAAAGAAATACGCATCAAAATGAGCATGAGAATTATCGTGAGAAAAATTTCCATGATAAAGCAGAAAGCATGGAACTGGAAACAGATGATATCATAGATATTGATATGGATAAGGAAGATGAGCAGGAAGAAAAGGAATCGGCTTTGAAAGGGTTGCTCCGACAGAGCAACACGTTAACTGTTATTTTGCTTTCGGTGATTCTGGTGCTGCTTTTATGCATTATCGTTATGCTTTTATTTTTCACTGGCAAAACGAGCACAGAACAAGAGAGTGCAGATGCACTGCAGCAGAGTATTACGGATTATGCTTATGAACAGAAACAGAATGATAATCTTGTCAGTACACCAGAGGTTACTGTGGCAGATTCTTATCAGGAACCGGAAATAGTGACAGAAAACCCACAGATAACGCAGGAAGAAGCAGAAGCAGCTGTAACGGAGCTAGTTTCAGACACTGCGGATAAAACAGCTATTGTGGTCGATGTAGAAGATGAAAACGACGTTTCTTATACCAAAGAGTTTATATTAAATGAAATGCTTCCTTATTTTGCAGATAATAATCTGGATGCAGTGTGGGATTTAGCACATTTGAAACGTTATGTGAAGTTGTCTGCTACTTTGGAAAATACGAATCATTATTATTACATCGGTGATGTAGATGGGGAAGGAAAGCCGGATGGAATCGGACTCGCCATTTATGAGAAAAATAGCTATTATTATGGTGGCTGGTCCCATGGAGTAAGAAGTGGGGATGGCAGATGGTATCGATTCTATATTGATAAAGTAGGACAGCCGACCACAAAGAAGAAATATCAGGCACACAGCTATTCCGGTCAGTGGGCGAATGATTTCCCAAACGGAGAAGGTGCAGAACATTATGACGTGGATACAACACAACTGCAGGTAAGAGAAAGAACCTTGCAGAATGTTGTGGGTAATTTTACCAATGGTCTTTATGATGGAGAACTGTATGCAAACACCGTAGATTATACTGGAAATGTGGAGGAATGGAGTGGCACAGCGAAAAATGGCGTGTTTGATTTGTGGCGTGATATGAGTGCTATCGGTGAGTGCTCGGTATGGCAGAAACGTGATGATAATACACTGTATATGGATATCATGGAAGAGGATAATAAGAATCAGGGTATGAGAGAACTGCTTGAGAGAAATACAAAGCAATAGAGTCATTCAGACAATAAGAGAAAAACGTAAGGAGGGTATCCAAATGGCATGGTGTCCCAAATGTGAAAATGAATATGTAGAAGGAATCAAAGTTTGTGCAGACTGCGGAACAGAGCTGGTTGACAGTCTGGAAGAGTATAAAGCGCAGCAGAGAAAAAAGATAGAGCTGGAAATAGAAGCGGAAGAAACAGAAGCGGATGAATGGAACTGTGAGCACGTTGCCGGAGTGGATGCAGGGCAGGAAGAGAAAGTCACACAGGAGAAAACTGTTTACAAGCATAAAGGTGCATACCGTAATAGTGCACAGAAGGCAGAAGAAAACAAATCATCTGCATATACCTTGTTGATTACCGGTGTTCTGGGTCTGGCGGCAGTGCTGCTTATTTTGACAGGAGTTATTCCTTTGTACCAGAATGCAGCAACCACAAGATATTTAGTCTGTGGAGTTATGGGTGTATTGTTTTTGCTGTTTATTATATTTGGTATTGTTTCCATGCGTTCTTTCAAGGTGTTGACTGTGAAAGCAAAATCAGAAGATACGCTTCTCCAGGAGATTACCAGATGGTGTCAGGAGAATATGAATGCCCTAAGCATTGATGCTGAGTTATCCGGCATGGAAGATTTGGCAGAAGAGCAGAAATATTTTAAGCGCGCAGATAAAATGAAGCAGATGATAAAGGCAAAGTATATGAATCTGGATGAGGAGTTTCTGGACCATTTCGTAGACGATTATTATCAGAATTTATTCGAATAGTATGAAAATAACAATTATAGTAGTAGGTAAAATCAAAGAAAAATTTTATAGGGATGCCATTGCAGAGTATACCAAAAGACTGAGTCGTTATTGTAAGCTGGAAATTCTGGAAGTGGAAGATGAAAAAACACCGGATAAAGCCAGTGAACTGGAAGAAAGACAGATTAAAGAAAAGGAAGCAGAGAGAATCTTGAAATATATCAAGGATGATGCGTTTGTGATGACTTTGGAAATTGCCGGTAAAATGTTTGATTCCGTAGAGTTCGCAGATAAACTGGAAAAATTAGGGGTTCAGGGAACCAGTCATATACAGTTTGTGATTGGCGGCTCACTTGGTCTGCATGAAAGTGTATGCAAACGTGCCAATCTTGCAGTCAGTTTTTCAAAAATGACTTTCCCCCATCAATTGATGCGTGTTATTTTGTTGGAACAGATATACCGGGGTTATCGTATCATCCATGGAGAACCATATCATAAATAGGCAGAACAAAGTTGTATCAGCAGAAGTATAGGAGGAAATCTTATGAGAATGTATGATTTGATTATGAAGAAGCGAAATGGAGCATTTTTATCGAAAGAAGAAATTGAATTTATGATTTCTGAATATACAGAAGGAAATATTCCGGATTATCAGATGTCGGCCATGATGATGGCAATCTATTTTCAGGGAATGGACGAAGCAGAAACAGCCGCCCTTACCATTGCCATGGCAAACAGTGGTGATATGCTTGATTTATCAGCAATTGATGGAATCAAAGTAGATAAGCATTCGACTGGTGGTGTGGGTGATAAGACATCCATCGCATTGGGACCGATGGTGGCAGCTTGTGGTGTCAAGATTGCTAAAATGAGTGGCAGAGGATTGGGACATACCGGAGGTACTATTGATAAATTAGAGAGTTTTGATGGTTTTTCTACCGGAATAACCTCAGAACATTTTATCCGTCAGGTAAATCGGATTGGTATTTCCATCATGGGGCAGACCTTAGACCTTGCTCCAGCGGATAAAAAACTTTATGCCTTGCGTGATGTAACAGCAACCGTAGATAATATGTCTTTGATTGCCAGTTCTATTATGAGCAAAAAACTGGCATCCGGTGCAGATGCGATTGTGTTAGATGTAAAGGCTGGAAGCGGTGCTTTCATGAAGAAGGAAGAAGATGCGTTTGCACTTGCAAAAGAAATGGTAACGCTTGGAAAGCATGCAGGCAGAAAAACGATAGCGGTGGTTTCGGATATGGATGAGCCTCTTGGTTATGCCGTAGGAAACGCACTGGAAGTAAAAGAAGCAATTGAAACCTTACAGGGAAAAGGGCCGGAAGATTTTGTGAAGTTATGTATGACTTTAGGTTCTTTGATACTTGTAGCAGCCGGAAAAGCCGAAAATAAAGAGCAGGCAGAGAAAATGCTGCAGACCGTGATTTTAGATGGAACAGCACTGGATAAACTGGCTGAGTTTGTGGAAGCACAAGGAGGCAGCAAAGAAGCAGTTTATGATACAAACCTGCTGCCGAAGGCATCCATCGAAGAAGAAATCTGCTCAGAACAGGAAGGTTATATTGAGAAGATTGTCTGTGACGAGATAGGAATCTGTTCCTTGCTGCTTGGTGGTGGCAGAGAAACTAAGGAAAGTGAGATTGATTTATCGGTTGGTCTGGTTCTGCATAAGAAAGTCGGAGATTATGTGAAAGAAGGAGAGCCATTGGCGACCATTCATGCCAACGACAAAGAAAAACTGGCGGCTGCAAAAGAACGTTTCTTAAAAGCCTATACTTTCTGTGCAAAACCAGTTGCAAAAGGTGCTTTTATTAAAGGCATTGTACAATAAAGGAATATCGGGATATTTTTTCCCGGAAGAGAGCAGACAGGGCTGGTGGAAATTGTGATTTTGGGTTATCAATTAACCTTTTCGCTCATATAGTTTAGTATGAGAAAAAACACAAAAAAGTCATTGAACAGACAGAAAGAATTGATTGTAGAATCCTTGAAACTCCCGAAGGATTCCATGTTGGGAGCCTCCATTGTAACCATCACCGGAAACCGGGAGGCTTTCATTGAAAATTACAAGGGAATTCTGGAGTATACGAAAGAATCCATTGTGCTGCAGGGGAAGAACTGCAAAATCTGTTTTGAAGGCAAAGAGCTTTCGATTGATTATTATACCAATGAGGATATGAAAATAAGTGGAAATATTGAGCAAATCAGATATCTTTGATAAGCGGAAGATAGCAACAAGGTTTGTCGCAAAAGGAAATGTAGAACGTAGAAAGGCATGCGGAACATATGCTTCATTGGATACAATATATCAAAGGTTATGTTTCTATTAAAGTATGGGGATATTCAACCGAGCGTTTTTTGAATTTGTGTGGGAATCATGACATTCTGGTATGGGATATTGAAAATCATGGTGACTATTATACGATGAAGATGAGCGTGCAGAGCTTTTTTGCTTTAAAAACGCTTCTTCGGAAAACAGGGACAAGGGCATCCGTCCTAAGAAGGTATGGATTGCCTTTTTTTGTACCTAAAATGAAAAAAAGAAAAATTTTTATATTAGGACTCCTTGCATGTCTGCTCTTCTGGGGACTGACGGCAAGATATATATGGAATATTGAGATAGAAGGAAACTATACACTGACAGAAGATGTTTTGCTGGATTATCTGGAAAGCCAGGGAGTACATACTGCCATGAAGAAAGCAGATGTTTTGATAGAAGAGTTGGAGAAACAACTTCGAGAAGAATATGATGTTATTACATGGGCATCCCTGAAACTGGATGGAACAACTTTAGTCATTCAGATAAAAGAAAATGAAATGTCAGAGTATGACCCGGTCAGTCAATCAAAACAGGATATTGTAGCAACCAGGGACGGAGTCATTGTGTATATGATTACCCGAAAAGGAGTTCCTCTTGTGGCGGTGGGTGACACCGTAGAAAAAGGGCAGGTTCTGGTAAATGGTGCTGTTCCGGTATATAATGAAGATGCTACGGTAAGAAAATATCAGTATTATAATGCAGATGCAGATATTCTGATTTCGTATGAGAGATCATTTTCCATAGAAAAGAAAATCTTATATCAGGAAAAGGAGTATTCTGGTGCAGAAAAAAAGATATTGCTGTTGGGGTGGCATGAGAAAGAATGGAATCTTTCGTTTGGGAAAATTGGATATGACAAATATGATGTTATGGGAGAGAAAAAACAGTTGCAGCTTCTGGAACACTTATATCTGCCGGTTTTTTATGGGGTAAAATATGCAAAAGAGTACCATATGATACAAAAACTTCATTCGGATGACGAAATGCAGAAAATTATGGAAGACGAATGGAATAAAATATTAACCACTTTAGAGGAAAAAGGGGTACAAATTACAGAAAAAAATGTTACAATAAAAAAGAATAGGGAAAGTTGGACCATAAATGTCAGAATGCAGTTGGAAGAAGCAGCGTTTCGAAAGATTGCAAATATGACGGAGCAAATCCCTGTTACGGAAAGTGAAGAGGAAATAATAGAATCCGATGGATGAATTTACAATCAGAATGAGTGTTCCAGTGGAACATATGCAGAACCTTTTTGGGGAATGTGACACCTATATAAAAAAGATAGAAAATGACTTTCAGGTAATGATTGTGGATAGAGATGGCGCGGTCAAGATAAGCGGACAACAGAAAGATGTGGAGAAGGCAGCGAAGATTGTGAAAGAGCTGGTTGCCTTGTCGGAAAGAGGAAATGTTTTGCAGGAACAGAATATTGATTATGCAATTGAAATGGGCAGGGAAAGTAAAGAAGATGTTCTTTTAACCATAGATAAGGACTGTATCTGTCATACGATAAGTGGCAAACCCATTAAACCGAAAACCCTTGGACAGAAACAATATGTAGATGCTATTCGCAATAACATGATTGTATTCGGCCTTGGTCCTGCGGGAACTGGTAAAACCTATCTGGCAATGGCGATGGCGATTACTGCTTTTAAAAACAACGAGGTAAGTCGTATTATTCTGACAAGACCGGCAATTGAAGCAGGGGAAAAACTTGGTTTTTTACCAGGTGATTTGCAGAGCAAAGTTGACCCCTATTTACGACCGTTATACGATGCCCTGTATCAGATTATGGGAGCAGAGAGTTTTGCAAAAAATATGGAAAAAGGTTTGATTGAAGTGGCACCGCTTGCCTATATGCGAGGCAGAACGCTGGATAATGCTTATATTATTTTAGATGAAGCCCAGAATACGACTCCGGCACAGATGAAAATGTTTCTTACCAGAATTGGTTTTGGGTCAAAAGTTATCGTAACCGGAGATGCTTCCCAGAAGGATTTGGCACCGGATGCAAAATCAGGTCTGGATGTGGCAATGAAAGTTTTAGCCAGAATTGAGGATATTGCTTTCTGTCATCTGACAAGCAAGGACGTAGTACGACATCCGCTTGTGCAGAAAATCGTGAAAGCATATGATGATTTTGAAGCAAAAGAAAAGAAGAACAACGACCAAAAGAGAAGAAACAGGAACTATGAGCATGGAAGAAAGTAGCAGGAAACAGAAGATAATACAGGTAATGCAGTTTGTTTTTGTGTTTTTACTATCCGGAATGATTGCCTGTGGAGGCAGCTTTTTGTATGGAAAAGAAATGCAAGAACTTATCTGTAATACCGTTATGGTGCTGTTGGGGACAGGCATTGCCATATTTGCGTTGAAAACTAGTGAGATAAATGGACTTTATTTTTATGAGAATCAGGGAAATTACAAAAATTTCTGTCTGTTCTATGTGCTTGCAATGTTTGCTGCGGTCTTGTTTCCGTTGCTTCCAGTTGCAGGATGGCCTTTTCTGGTGGTTTTTGTAGTGCTTAGTCTGTTCAGTAACAGTATTTCCGGTTTGATTTCTGGAAGCGTATGTCTTATGCTTGCGGTGATACTGGAAAGCGAAGGCACTTACCATGAGTTTTTTCTTTATTTTTTCAGTGGTCTGGTCGGAATCATGGTTTTTAACCGGCTGAATGCAAATTTTAAAGTAGGATTGCCGATTTTTATTTCATTATTGTGTCTGATGGTTTGTCTGACCGCAAATCTGGTGCTGTTTGAACAGGAAAAACTGAATTTATCACAGCATATGATTGCTACTTTTAATTTGATGCTGAGCTTGATTTTGCTGCTGATTGTGTTGAAAATATTCAGCAACAGCGTAATTTTGAAGTATCGGGACCGTTATCTGGAACTGAATGACCCGGAATGTCCGCTGTTAGTACAGTTAAAGGAAAAATCCAAAGAAGAATACTATCACGCAGTACATACAGCCTATTTAAGCGATAAGATTGCCAGAAGTCTTGGCTTGGATGATATGGCAGCAAAAGCGTGCGGTTATTATCACAGAATCGGACAGTTAAAAGGGGACAATACATGGGAAAATATACAGTCCATCTGTGAGGAATATAAATTTCCGCCGAATGCAAGGAAAATTTTGCAGGAATATATCGACCCGGATTTGCCTATGGCATCCAAAGAAGCGGTGGTGGTGCTGTTTTCAGACAAAATTGTTTCGTCTATTATATATTTATTTTCCCAGGATGCGAAGGCGGATCTGGACTATCAACAGATAGTAGACACTGTTTTCCGTAAAAAGATAATAGAGAGCAATGCTTTATGGAAAAATAGTATTACATTGGCGCAGTTGCAGGAAATGCGAAAGATATTTATCGAGGAGAAACTATATTATGACTTCTTACGTTGAGAATGAAACCGCTAAAAAATTTCCATTTGATGTACAGGAACTTTTAGAAAAAATTGCAGATACGGTACTGGACAGGGAAGGATGCCCTTATGAGGTATGTGTGAATCTGCTTCTGACAGATAATGAAGGGATTCGTGAGTATAACAAAGAATGCAGAGGGATAGACCGGGCAACAGATGTGCTTTCTTTTCCGAACATTTCTTATGAACAGGAAGGTGATTTTTCCGTTATCGAGGAAATGGACGAGGCAGACTGCTTTGACCCGGACAGCGGAGAATTACTTCTGGGAGATATTATTATTTCCGTAGAGAAAGTAGAAGAACAGGCGAAGGAATATGGACATAGTGAATTACGGGAGTTTGCATTTCTGACAGCACACAGTATGTTTCATTTGTGCGGCTATGACCATATGGAACCGGATGAGGCGGCTGTTATGGAGAAAAAACAGGAAGAAGTGCTGACACAGCTTGGTATTACAAGAGAGTAAAAGGGAAGGCTTGGAAATAGAATGAAGATACACAAAAGAGAGGCTTCGGTGAGAGGAAAAAAACGGGGATTCAAAAGCAGCATGACAGTATATGCAGGACTGATTACCTATCTTATCAGTCTGCTTATCAGAATTCCGTTAGCAGGAGTGATAGGGGATGCAGGAATGGGACTGGCAGCCCCGGCACTGGAACTGACAGCATTAATAACGATTGTATTTACGTATGGAATTTTCAGAACCATGACGGGATTGATTCGTTATCGTTTAAAGAGGGAACAATACAGGAATGCCAGAAAAATTTTTCATACTGCATTTAAAATCGCAGTTGCCATAGCGGTTATTTTTGCGGCAGTATTGGTAGCGGGTGTTGATTATATTGCAGAGATTGTTGTTTTGGAAACTATGTGTAAGAAAGCTGTTCTTGCAGCAGCCCCGGTGGCTGTTTTGGCGGCATTGATTAGTGTGTTCCGAGGCTATTTTAATGGAAATGGTTTCGGGGTATTAGTCGCACAATCACAGTACCTTGAGAAAATCGCCATGTTTATCTGTATGCTGACAGGCGGAAGACTGGTTTATGAATACGGAGAAAAAGCAGCCGCTTTATTACATCATCAGATGGTTGC
>CAYVUF010000064.1:0-9824 GCA_964454605.1 uncultured Bacteroides sp. | reverse complement strand
TATTTTATTGATAATATCATACATATAAGGATGATATATCTGAACAACAAGACGATTCAAAACTTCTTCACACTCATTGTCCATAGCCAGATTGACAAATTCCTGAAATTGCTTTTCGACTGTTTCTGGCTCTACGTCCTTGGTATCTGTAATCACAAACACATCTGGATGTTCCTTCATAAACGCAATTACATCTTTTCCTGATAAAGGTTCAAAAGTCTTCCTAATCTTAGTATTCATAAACTCTTCCAACGTTGGAATCGTTGCTTCATCATCTTCCTTCCACGCATTCCATACATCCCAATCATGACATGCCACCAATTCTCCATCCGCTGTTAATATTAGGTCACACTCAAAATTTCTTCTTCCCTTCTGGTAACTATTTTCTAGTGCTTCTCTGGAGTTCGTATAAGTAAGTCCATCAATCTCACCGCAAGCATGTGCTACAACCCTATCCACTTCATACCACTGTTCTTGCTTATGTCGATTATACATTTTGATATAGCCATTACCATCCAGAATTACAACCAAACAAAAAATTGTCGCAAGTACCATCATGACCCAACTGCTAAACATTCTACGCCCATTTAAGTATATTTTTCTTTTGAACAAAAAAACTCCTATCGCAGATAAGAACAGAAAAACAACTATCGTTGGACATATCACTTCTCTCACCAACAGGCTTCTTTTGTTACGAAAAAAATGCAAAAACGAATCATCTACAACCGCCAACAATAAAACCCCATACGTTTTCTGAATCCATAATGCAAACAAGAAAACAGCAACCATAACACTGATGCCAATACTCCATACCATATATCTCTTCTTCATTTCTCTTTCTCTCCTCTTTGCACCTGTCTTCTAAACAAATCATGTTCTGTCTATCATAAAATTGTAATAATAATTGGAATTTAATTTCAGTTCATTTTCATAAGTTTCCCATCCCATCTTCTCCAACAATGTAGGTTCTGTAGAAAACAAGTTAGTGCCAAGCCCAAGACGATTTCCTTCTATCTGCACATCCATTGCCGTCAAAATGGTCGGAAACATATCCAAAATAGTAAAATCTCTATTGGTTCTTTGTTCGTACTCTATTTCTTCTGGCACATTAACGAAACAATTATATATTTTTCTATCGTAATCACCAATATCATCCCAGAAATCAGCTTTCATGCTAATATGATCTCCCGTAATAACAATTGTCGTATTTTCATACCATTCTTGTTCTTTTGCCCATTCTACAAACTCCCATACTTGTCTGCTGGCACAAGCAAGCGCATTGGCATACTGCTCTGCATATTGATTTTCACACAACGAGCAGAAATAACCATCCGTAGCATGAGTATCCACTGTCAACATAGTGAAATTAAAAGGTTCCGCTTCTGATGCGATTTCTGTCAATTTGGTTTTTGCATATTCATACAGTTTTGCATCTTCCATTCCCCAATAAACAGAATAATCTTCCGGTATGATTCCATCTTTTTTAGCACTTCCATAATCTAAAATCTGATAATCACCATGCTGGGTATAAAAAGCTGCTCGCCCACCAAATGCCGCATTGGAACCACACATAAAATAATTCTCATAGCCAGCCTGCTCAAGTACATCTCCCAAACTCAAAATACCAGGAAGATATTCCCCCATTTCACCAGCATCGTTTCCATCCCCGGGAATCTTGTAAGGAACGCCTGTAACACTAGAGAAAAGGCCTCCCATCGTCCATCCAGTATCTGGACACGTTGCTGCTCCACCTAAATCTCCATCATTTGAAAAGTTAATATAATCTTTGGCCATCTGTGTCAGTTCTGGAATATAATTATATGGTTTACCACCACCGTCTTCCACAGAAGAATAGGTTGCTTCCATTGATTCCATATAAATCAAAATCAAATTTCTTTTCTGTTTCGGAAACAAGATTGTAACCGTTGCCGGGTCCATATATTCCTCTTCAAAAATCGTTGATGAATGTGTCACACTGGCAATATAATCTGGCACACCAATCAAAATTGCTCTCTGCGAAACTCCTGCACATAACGCAATCAAAATAATCCCAAAAATAACTCGTTTTCCATGCAATAGTCCTGCACACATTTTATCTGTCCGAATAGAAAATTTTTTTACAAAACATTGTATTTGAAATTCGAAAGACAATTTCTCAAATATGCGGTCCAGATTGTATAGTAAAGTAATACAAAATCCACCCAAAATTGATGGCAGCAAACACTGCGTGCAATACCTTCTGATAACACCTGTATCGGTTCCCTCTAAAGGAGATAAAAGCTGATATATTGCAACCGAAATATCTACTTCACCAAAATTGGCAACAAACCAATTCATAGATAGCAATAAAAGTAATAATAAAAATATTAACAAAAACAGCAAGCTGCTACTGATTGTCCTTTTTACAAGTTGTTTCTTCTTCATCTTTTGTCCTTACTATAAAACTTACTTTAATGTATTTTAATACAATTTCTTCCACATATGGTACTATAAAAGCAATCACTGTTGCTATCAATGTATACTTTAAGAAAAACGGAAAACTTTCCAAAGCATCTGCTACCACATCCATAAGCCCCAATCCATATGTAATTAGCAAAACCGTAAGCCAATTATCTACCAAGAGATACAATCCATATTTCAAAATCGCCTTAGTCGTAGAAGTGAAAAAATCCAGTCGTCTATTTCCACATATCCATAAGCTAAGCACAGCCGGGCACAACAACGCTATCCATCTCATCTTAAAAACCTCCTAATCACATTTTTCACCTTCTGCCATCTGACCTTCCATGGATTGACAAATTTCGGATACTGCTCGTTTCTGCCTCTCCATTTATGAAACAAAAATGGTTTCTCCACATCCATAATCTCCGGAATCATATGCTCATGACCGAAATACTTCGCTACTTCAATGGGTGCAAAACGCATTCCCGCATCCTCTATCACATTTTTATATTTACAGCAAAGAAAAGTGTCTTCGTTGTAATTTCCATCTTCCATGGTTTCCCACTTCAAATCTGCCTGTCGGGGAAATTCAAGCAGCCGCTTACTGCGTATGGAAACACTGTTTCCCACACGACAAAGCTGTCCTTTGGCATCCCGATAAGCATAATCATTCGTTGGAAGAGGCCATGGTGAACCAATATAGTCGTAATCCAGAAATTCATCCCGCCAGCTTTCCGGATGTACTACAAAACCATCATAGTGTACTAACAAGACATAGTCTGTGTCGATGTAGTCTGCCAGTTCATACACCATTTTATAATTAAAAGCATCAATATCATTTAATTTGGATGTATGCTTGTAACGAATGCCTTTTGGAAGAAAAAGTGGTCTTCTGTGTGTAATCAGCACCACCTCTCCAAATTCGATATCACGCATACTATATTTCATTGCCTGAATGGTTTCATACATGTTTACACTGGTCATTGCTGCCAATGTTACATTCGGCAGTTTCAATTTCTCTGTTGCCATACTAATCCTCTTTTCTGAGCAATCTCTCTGCGCATAACAAACTTCCTAGTTTTCTAATTTCACCGAATTTTTATGATAATATCTTGTAACAGCCAGATTCAGCCAGTTGCCTTCCTCTTCTGTCAAATCACCAAAATCAAACAATGCCGGTTTTGCTGAATAGGGCTTCACAACTACGTCGGTTATGCTTTCGTCCGTATATAATTCATGTCGTTCCATTGCTTCTGCATAGTAAGTCTTTGCATCTCCATTTGCCAGAGAGCGCAGTGCCGAAACGCTGGTATAAGTATTCTTATTTGCTGTCAGAACCCACACCATCAAGACAAGCAGTAAACAAACCGTTGTCATAACATTCCTGGTTTTTTCCAGAAAAAGACCAATTGCCTTACCGGCAGTCACATCCATTTTTTTCTGACTATCCTTCTGGTTCCTTAAATCCTGAGCTTGTTCCCGATGGGAAATCCATCCAAACCAATAGGTCGTCACAAAAAACAAACACAGATAATACACCATCTGAATAATATTATCCACTCTGGACAAGCCCACCATGCCGATTGCATACAACGTTGGGGTAAACATTGCCGCCAGAAGGCAGACCGCGCCAATTGTTACCCAAACCGGATGGGTAAATTTTTTCTCTGATTTCACACCAATCTGCCACAAAACCGGCAGTAAAGCAAGCCACACAAGAACTACCATAAGGGAAGTCCACTCAATCACAAAGACTACCCCATAGTAAAAGGACAGTACAATTGCCAGAACCGGTGAATAACCGGTGTCCATATCTACTGCACTTCTTTGGATATTGCCTGGTGCCAATACATTGCACAGAAATCCGGCCGTAAAACAACAGCAGGGCAAAATCGCAAAAAGTTTTTTATCTTTTTTCATAACAAAAGTATAAATTACCAGAAGCATCAGAAGAATCTCTGCCTGCAAACCAGTCACCAGATTTCCTCCGCCTACAATCACTCCACCAATACAGGCAAGGATACACCAGAAAACTGCATTTTTCCGTTTTTCTGTCCAGATAGAACCTGACACTGCTGTCAGCATCATAAAAAGTAGTGCTTCCATCAGGATATAATGGGTAGAGCCATTGTACCAGTAAATTCCCTCAAAGGGTGCTTCCAGCACCTGATAAAATAGAAACAATATCAGCAGCATAACAAATGATGCCCGCCACTTATCGCTGCCAAGCCATCTGGTCAGAATCTGTCTGCCTAACAGAAAAGTTCCTGTGGCAAACATTCCAATCATGATAATCGGCACCAGAAATGCAATATCATATCGAAAATTCATAGGGCAGATTGCCATCAGGAAACAGGACACATAAGTCCCCTGCCAGTCCCTGTAAAATTCTCCTGTCTGTCGTAATGCAGTCTGAATAGATTCTACAAAAGAGCCGGTAGTTGTCCATGTTTCATAAACCTGTCTGCCATAATCATAATCATCTATACACATCACATTGTATTTTCCAAGCACCAGCAGCGGCAACAAGGACACTGCCAGTAAAATGGCCGCACATACCACCATTTTTTTAATGGAAATCCGATTCACAAATGTAAGCAGTCTGTTTCCCCATTTTTGCAGAACCGCCACTGCTTTTTTATATTTTTCCTGCATATTCATCCTCATTTCTATGAATACCTTTTTCTGCCGCCTTATTTTATGCGCGGCATCTCCCGATATGCAGCCACTTTTTCAATCGCCGCATCACACCTCTTGCAATCTTACCACAGTAAGCCTTTTTATAAATATACTGCCCATGCAGTTCCATCATCCTTAAGCGCATCCCAGTTGGTTTTTCATTGATATGGGCGTACTTGGAAGAAGTTTTTTTGTATTGTGCCAGTTCCGCCTTACATTCTTCTGCTGAAAACACTCTGCCATGCCTGTCCATATAATGCCAGCCTGCATAGATATTCTGCTCAGATGCCCAGTAACCATCCGAAACATTATGCCTTGCCCAATACTTCGGTGCCAGGATATATTCCACCGTATCACTGGTAAATGCCGGAAAATAAGCAAAGGACGAATTGGCAAGCAACAGATACTTTGCATTTTTCAGGATGCTATAATCCTTCGCTAAATCAAAATTATATGCCGGAATTCCCGGTAAAAATTTATTTGCTTCTTTTACATCATTGGTAATAATCATAAATTCCATATTGGGATTAACCTTGCGCATCTGCTTCATTCCCTGCAGCCAATACTTTTTGCGCAGATACAATTCCGGCGAACCCATATAATCACTGCATCGAAGATGGAGAATACAAAGATTCTCCCGGCTGTATTCTTTGCAGTCATACTCCGGCTTGATAGTCAACCACTCTTTGATTTCCGCCTTGTGGTGAATGAAATACTCTTCCGCCTGCAGATTTCCATATAGAAGTGTATTATCTTCCACCTCAAACAGCGCTTTATCTGCATCTGTAATATAGACCCCATGTGTCAAATCATGCTTGGAATTTCCTGCAAAAAGACGGTCTTCTTTTTCATAATAGACATTCTGATAATCCTCTTTTCTGGAAGGAATGCCATAATCCAAATCCATAAAATACAATCCACAATCACTGTGCATATTATTTGCAAAATGTTCCGGGTCAAGGACACTGAACTGATATCCTTTGTCCAACGCAATACATCTGGTAGTGATATAGAAAAACAACTGATTGCCCAGTCCGAATCCTTCTTGTGTTTCAATTCCTAACATGCCTGTTACCTGTTCCTTTCGTCAGCCTGTCTATTCCTATCGGCAAGCTGCTTCTTGCTGACTCGATTATTCCAGACTGCTTTCTACAATCTTCTCATCTTCCACTTTATAAATCACATCACATTTTGCGATAGTATTAAGTCGGTGGGCAATGATAATCATTGTCTTTTTGCCATGGAAACTGTTGACCGCATCCATAACTGCTTTCTCAGTATCGTTATCCAGTGCCGAAGTAGCTTCGTCAAACACCAGAATTTCCGGGTTGTGGTACAATGCTCTGGCAATACCGATACGCTGTCTTTGTCCGCCCGACAATCTGACACCTCTGTCACCGATTTTGGTGTCTAACCCTTCCGGCAAACCTTGTATAAACTCTTTTAGCTGTGCTTCTTCCAGCACTTCCCAGATTCTCTTATCGTCAATCCTATCCGCATCAATACCAAATGCAATGTTATCACGAATAGACTCATCCACCAGATAAATGGACTGTGGTATATAACCAATCTGCGCAAGCCAGGACTCATAATTCTCGAAAATATTCTGTCCGTCACAGGTAATCGTACCCTCCTTGGCATGCAAAAGTCCAAGTAAAATGTCAACAATCGTAGATTTTCCGGCACCGGACGGTCCCATAATACCTACGGACTGTCCTCTCTTAACTTCCATATGTGCATCTGTGAAAATATTTTTATCTGTATTTGGATAGGCAAACGTGATATGATTTAACGCAATCTTATCCTTTAACACTAATTTTTCTTTCTTCGTTGTTTCTGCTGTAGCCCCAGAAGTTCCGCCTGCTTTTTCTGCTATATAACCAGTTACCGTACCGTTTACATCTGCCTTCATGCTTTCGCTCAGATTTTCGTACAAATAATCCAGACATGGCTGGGAATAAGCAATCTGGGAAATATAGTTGTTAACGCGGTTTGCACTAGGTACAATGCGGACTGCCGCAACCACAAATGCGGCAAGCTGTGGAAGGAGCACATTCATATTTCCTCCATTCAGCATATAAATCATAATATAAACCATCATGCAGACAATAAAAATCGTTTCAATAAATACTCTTGGAAGGTTATTTAAAACCGCATAATTTCTTGCTACATCTGCACCAATACTGCCGCTTTCATAATAATTTCTCACAAAAAATTCTTCTCTATTTAAAACTTTTACATCTTTCAAACCATAAATGGACTGAATACGCCATTTTGCAATGCGTGACTGAATTTCCTGGTTCTTTCTTCCAATCCGGTTCAGTCTTGGTTTCAGAATTTTAGTCAGTATCAAGGTCATTCCCAAGAAAAGTACCACAATAAAAAGTGTCATCAACGGACTGACAACAAGCAGTACTGCACAGATACATACTGAAACTACTATTTCTGTTACCATCTGAATCATAACCAGAATCAACTGGAACGCATTTGGTATATCGCTGTCCGTTAATCGGAATACCGTTGGAATATCTGCGCCCAGATATTCTTCATAAGGTCGATTTAAGAAATCCCGCATGACACGTGTTATCATTCTGTTCCGGTTGCGGGTAACAAAGGTATTCTGCACATAAGTCTGGAACAAAATAAAAGCATTTTTAATCACAAACAGCATAATCACCGCGACCAGAATCAATACCACAAGCTGTCTGCCCGTTTCAATATGCAGAATGATCATGATCATCTGGATATATTGATTTGCCATTAGTGCTTCTAAGTCCATGATAACATTAAAAACTGGAATCATCATGGAAACTCCCAGAGTTTCCAACACACCACCAATCAAAATAAGAACCGCTAATCCGGCAATCTGTATTTTCTGCTTCTTATCAAACATGTAACTGATTTTCTGTAACATGCTTACGTTTTCTGTTGTCTGTTTCTGCTTACTCATTTCATTTTTCCTTCCAAATTACTGCTCAATTTCCCTATACGAAATGTGCAGTATCTACAATTCTCTGTTGTCGTGTCTGTTCTGTCTGAGGAACTGCTACTTTCGTCATATCTGACCGATAAATATCCTTACAATCCCAGCCATTCAGCCATTTATCCGGTACCAATACAATTTTCGCCGGATTCTCATTCAGATAAGATGCCCACCAGCTAAAACTGCTGTTTGCCAGAATATTATGCTTACAGCGGCTCATTAACATCAATTCTTCATAATCTCTGCCATCCGGCAATTCTACCAGAATCATCTTTCTGTTCGGGTTTTCCATCTGGATTGTCTGCATCCATTCCTTTGCCCATGCCCTATCGTTGGTAAAAAGATAAAACACGCATTCCGGCACGTTCTTCTGCACCCTCTCCATAGCCTGTCTGTAATACTCATCGGTGCAGATATTTCCAAACAATGTCTGATTCTCCGGTAATAAGTAATCTCCCCTGCGGATATGCAGACTAACCGATTCTGACTGCTCGATCTGTTCCAGATAATGTTGTGCCTGTGTAGAGAAACCATAACCTGCTTCTTTCTGCCGAAGGATATGTTCCAGACAGTATTCCTGTCTGAGTTCTTCTGCCACATCTGCAAAATATTTTTCCGACTGCCAGTAGCCCTCCAGATAAATATTGTCCCATTCAAAAATCTTTGGCTGAAAACGTTTGCTTTCCTCAAAATAGGATCTCTTTTTCCTGCCCAATAATTTCCTTCGTATCTTCGCCGGAATACTGGGGGAAGAATCTGTGATTTTTCTGATTTCTTCTCTGGATGCCCTGTCATAAACAATACCAAACGGAGCCAGGGAAGGCTCCCGCTTTGCATCTTCGCGAAATCCTTCTTCATCATCCATCTTCACATTTTTCCCCATGCTCTTAAGCTGTTTATAAAGTGCGTACTGAAACATCTGATTGCCCAGTCCGCCTGCCATCTGGATGATAACCATCGTTTTCTCCACTCATTTCTCCACTATTTGTTTCTTGTTTTCAGCGGAAGTATGACCGCCTCATTAAGCACCATAACACCCCAGTACAGCTTTGGTGATTTTAAGAACAAATCCATCTTTTTCTTTTCATTCGGATTTGCAATACTGCACTGATATACTCTATCATAATTCCCTTTGTTCTCGTAAATAATTTCTCTGATTTCCTGCAAATATTTCTTCTTATCCGTCAGTTTACTCCTTTTTAACTGATTATAGAATAGGAGCAGTCTTTTATAGAAAAAATAATCATGAACATCAGCCAAATCCTGTCTGCCAAGTTCCTGCAAAAATCTGGTTTTCTCCCGATATGCCGGTATCTGGTCGGTAAAAGTACGGGGATTTATCTGTGTATTCATGATACTTCCTTCTCTGTCTATTATATAGTTATAACAGGCAGTGTCAAGGTAAACGCATCGGCTTGCCCGGCTCAAAGCCGCTGTTGCAAACATAATATCTTCATACCATTTCCCTGCCGGGAAACTGACGTTTTTCAGAATTTCTCTCCGGTACAATTTATTCCATGCTGCATTCTGAATGTCGTACTCTTTTCGTTCCTCCACATAATACTGTAAGGCTTCCTGCCCTTCAAACACAATCACCCGGTTTACGGATTGGTCTTCGGTAAAATCCTTGTGTACCTGACGGTAGCGGCAAATAGCAATATCCGCCTGCTGCTCAGACAAAGCACCTAACATTTTCTCATACATATCCTCATCTATCCAG
>CAYVUF010000063.1:0-9904 GCA_964454605.1 uncultured Bacteroides sp. | reverse complement strand
AATTTATATAAAATATAACGAATTCTATTCTTCATAGAAATTTTCACTTGATTTCTCGTTGCATAAGCATCTAAAAAAGCAAAATAACCCTCATCATCAATGTGCAAGGCATCCTGATAAGCCGCATTAAAACTTCGTTCAATATATCTGTGGCTTTCCCTAACAACCGTTCTATATTTTTCTCGAATAAGTAATTCGCTCTTTTGCATATTCATTCTTCTAGTCGGGGCATCTGAATGACTCAGTGAAGTATTTGTAAAGCGGTACATTACTGTCGGTTTATCTAAATAACCAATACTTCCCTTTTGCGCAACTCTCAAAAAGAAATCCCAGTCCTCTGTCCCCAACTTGACATCATATAGACCCACCCGGTCATATACCTCTCTTCTAACAACTACCGTTGGCGCTGCAATAAAATCCCTTTCATATAACTTATCAAATAGTTTTTTCCCTTTTGGCTGCTCTCCGCTATATAAAGTAGGCAGTTGTTCCATCAGATTAGCAGAAATATGCGTATCACCATCTCCATACAACGCATTTGTATACAGCATATCATACTCTGGATGTTGTTCCATATAATCAACCACTATATGCATAGAACGTGGTATTAAAAAATCATCTGCTGCTAAAAACTTAATATACTTTCCTGTACATTTTGGAATTAATGCATTTAAATTATTTACCAAGCCTTTGTTTGACTTATTCTGAACAAAATTTACCTGAGAAAACCGTTTCTCTAACTTGTCCTTATAGATATACGCTTTATCATAAGTACTATCAGAAGAGCAATCATCTAAATAGAACAGTTGTATATTGGGATAAGTAAGCTGCATTAAACTCTCCATACAATCGTCTATATATTTTTCATGTCGATAGGAAATAATAATTATAGAAACCAATGGATATTCATTCATCTTCCACACTTCTACCATGCCAATGGAACGATTGTCCATTCTTATGATATCTTCCCTTGTTTACTTTCTTATAAAAACAATCTTATATAATCCATGCAAAACTTTCGCACTTAGATTACCGTGTCTAATCTTGTCTATGAAACAATAAAACCAATACCCTGCTTTCAATTGTTCCCGAACACACCTTGCCGCTTCTTCAGAATATAGTTGGCTATTCCTAATACTTGCGCTGTTTTCATCTAACGAATAACAACAAATTAATTGATTTATTGCTTGAAATTTCTTCCCATTCTGTTTTGCTTTTAACATCCACACTCTATCCGCACATATCTGGTAAGATGTGTCAAACACTTGCTTAAAACAATCCCGCTTTGCAAAAATTGCCTGATGATTAATACAATCTCCTAATAAATAATAAAACAAACTGGCACAAAACTGTCCATATATCCTTTTTTCTACTCTTCCATCAGGATGCGCATATAAAATATCCCCATATACAATATCTGCCTGACAGTTCGTAAGTCTATCCGCCACAAAAGAAATAATATTTTCATCTATCAAAACGTCTCCCGCATTCAGAAACTCTAAATATTCCCCCGTAGCCATTTGGGCTCCTTTGTTCATGGCATCATAAATCCCCTTATCTGGCTCTGATAAATACCTAACTCTTATATCTTTAGAATAGTTTTTTATAATATTTAAAGTTCTATCCGTGGAAGCACCATCTATAAGTATATATTCCAAATTCTGATACTTCTGGGTTAATACTGATTGAATTGTTTTTTCTATTACGTCTTCCGCATTATAGCACACTGTTATAATAGATATTTTTATTTCACTATTCACACATAACTCCTACATCAACTTATTCGTCTTGTTTTTTAAGGATTCTCTGTTACTCTTTTGTAAAAATATCTTGTGCGCTACTTTAAATATGGATAAAAATATTCCTTTTGGCAACACCAGATATAATATTTTTTCAATACGAATAATCACACCATTCTCTGCCTTTTGCTTCTGATAGGTTTTCCATGGAGATTCTTTCAAATAAGTATCAAATTTCAGTCTAAAGGGATGTTGATTATTGAAATGCCATGGAAACTCTCCTAAATAACGAAAGCAGTGATAAATTGCTGTATTTTCTTTTGCTTCCTGAATCTCATTTTGCTGATAGTAAACGGTTGGCTTCATTACCCGATAAAATTGTTTCGTCGTAAACGCGCCATGTATAGGTTGAAAGTTATACCGTAAATCCAAGCAAAAAATGTCCTTATGACATACTACATTCAATAAATCCTGATCTGGTGCTGGATAATTATTTCTTTTCTTTGCTACATGTGTTGTTATTTTAGCAGAATACTGACATTCTCGCCACTTAACCATATCAAATAGAATTACACCAGAATTAAAATACGCATCCTGCTTTTCCAAACCGATGTGCAGTTTATGTCGTTCTCCTAATGAATCCAACACCATACCAATCGCTTTCTCCTGCATATCAATTTGCATCAGATTTTGCAGGTCTGCATCTACTACTGTGTCCGCATCCAGATACAGAATCCGTTCTATCTTTTTCTCCAAAACTTCATCCAAAAAGAGCCTCATATTAGCAGCATAAGACCCCCGGTACGTTGGCATATCCAATTGTTTCATCTTATCTATCAATGAATTTGCATCTAAAAAAACAATTTTTCTTTGAAAGCTCTCTGCCAAGTTCTGCAATTGCTCACAGGATTGTTTCGACAACGCTTCACCCAAAATATAAATATTGATGCTTTCTGCTCCTTTATTATTAGAAAGAACAGAAAATATGGAAACTCCTCCATAAGGCGCATATTTCTCATTAAATTGATAAAGTAAATTTATTTCCATTCGTTCTTTTCATCACCATCTTCACTATCAAAATTTAGCCTTTTTTCTTCTACAACTAGTGGTCTATGAATAACTCTGGTATTAATATTCAAAATATATTCACCCAACAGTCCTATGAAAAAAAGTTGCAATGAACCTATCAGATAAACACCAATTAACAAAGGTGCATTTCCAGCCTGAAAACTATTCCAGTTTAATAGCTTCAAAATCAGGTAAATCAAAGCAACTACCAAGCTGACTCCCGATGAAATAAAACCCAAAATGGTTGCCAACCTAAGTCCCACTTTTGTATAAGATGTAATACTCAGCATGGCTGCATCATACAAACTATAAAAATTATTATGTGTCTTTCCTGCACGACGTTTTGCCTGTTCATATTCAATATCAATTCGATTAAACCCATGTCCGTACTCTGCTACAATTCCTCGCAGAAAAGGAATCGGATCATCTAATTCTCGTAAAATATCAATAAAAGTTTTATCGTACAATCCAAAACCAGTAAAATGTTCTATCATTTCGGTATCAGACATATTTCGAATCACCTTATAATACATACTTCTCATAAAATAAATAATAGGATTTTCCTTACTGCTTGTCTTAATACCACTAACAATCTTGTGCCCTTTCTCCCATTCTTCTACAAATCTCGGAAGCAACTCCACTGGGTCTTGAAAATCACAGCACATACTGATTGTACACTCTCCTGTAGTCTGACACATTCCATAAAATGGTGAATTAAACTGTCCAAAATTCGTTACATTAAAAATTGCCTTTACTTTCTTATTCTGTGCACATATTTTCTCTAATTTTTCTCGTGTTCCATCCGTAGAACAATTATCAATAAACAATATTTCATAATCATATCTGCTCAAAGCCTCTTCCATCACATTGCTGACAGCAAAGCTCATCGGTTCTACATTTTCTACTTCATTATAACAAGGTATGAGAATACTTATTTTCTTCATATAAATTTCCTCTTCTCTGCCCACATTGTCTATCGGATATTCCTATAATAGCATTTGTGTCTACTCTGTCCTTCCATATCCCTTAATATCTCCTTATATTCTAATACTACATCAAATACTGTATCAAACCAATCATCGGTAACATTCCAATAAGACAAGAAATTACAAATCTCATATAAATACATTGACGCCACTCCCAATAATTTAACGTCTTCTCTTCCAACTTTTCCTTACTAGGTCTGTTATAAACAAGAAGTACGATCAATCCAACCACTGCTACCGCCTTAAAAAGATAGGATACATTGTCCAAAGAAATAGACGTAATGTCACTTAACCTTCCCAAATAATAGGACAATCCATAATCTGTTGCCACGACTTCTGGCGAGCTAAAAGAAAATTCATGTTGTGGCCAAAACATATTATCAATCATATTTAAATTGCAAGTCCACTTATAAACAATTGCCTTATTTAAGACATATCCAACTGTAAACATACCCTCTAACAAAAGATTATCCTTCATCTTCTCCGGATGAAACAGGATGATCAAAACCAAATAAGGAACTGCAATAATCCCCCACTGCGGATGAAGTTTGACCGTCAGAATAAATATACTCATCACTGTTGCACAAAGGTAAATAATATCCTTCTTTGCCATCTCCGCCTTATACAAGTAACAGAAAATCCATACCGCAAACATCCCCACAAATACTAAAGGTAAATAGTTCAAAGAAAGAAAGGTATACTCAGCAAATCTATCTTTCGGAAACAAAGCATCATTAACAATGCCTTCTGCCGAAGCAATCAGTTCATTTGATGCATAACCCGTCGTTTGTTCAATGACTGCCTGCTCCACTTGTTCTCCCGCTGCCTGTGCATTTTCTATTGCCTGCTTGACCATGAATTTATGAGATGCTACCATAAAGTATATCTTCGGAATCACAATTCCACTGATTCCCTCTAATCCATACACCAAAATTCTCCAAATGCGTTTTTCTTTCAGAAGCACTAACGGAATAAATAGCCATAACGCGAACATCTTCATAGCTATTGCTATCAAAAATGCCAACACAAATCCCTTGTTCTTCTTTTCCAGATAGCAATAGATTCCTAATAGCGTAAATGCTACGGATATAATGTCATACCCTCCAATGACTACCTCGGTGTAAAAGAATACACCGGATGATAAATACAAAACAGTTCCCCACTTAGCTTCCTGCTTATCCAAACCACAGGATATGGCAATTTTATAAAGCAGATATGCACTAATTGCTGCAAATACCCATACAATTCCCTTAATATATTCTCTCGTTACTACAAACTGCATAAAGCTCAGACCTGTTACTTTTTCCCATATCCATAATGGAAAATTATAAAGCATAAAAACAAAATAAAGCAAAAAATCATAAGCGCCTCCAGTAACAGCCTGTTCTTCTCCTCCTCGCATGCCTGAATACGTAGAATAATAAAAAATCGAAAGATGTCCATCCTGAATGCAATTTAAGAGTCTAAATCCACCTGCCGATGTGTGAAGCATATCTGTATACAAATAAAATGATGCTAACAACATACCAACAGCAACAATAACTATTAACTCCCACTTATGCACTTTGGAATCATTCAACCATCCCTTTATTGTTCCCTTTTTCTTCATCATTTATCCTTTCTCACACCTTGTAAGAATTCATCATAATCTCTAATATAATCGCTCTCATCATAATATTCCGATGCCAACACCATCAAGACTGCTCCCGGTGTAAAATCATACATTTCTCGCCACATTCCTGGTCCAATCAACAATCCTCTGGACGGTTGATTCAAGCGCACATCTACCTTTTCTCTTCCATCATCCAAATGAATGGTACAAGCCCCTGCTACACAGAATAGCACTTGATGTAATTCCTTATGCGCATGTTTCCCTCTTATCACACCTTCCAATGTATCATACATAAAATAAACTCTCTTAATCGGAAATGGAATATTTTTGTTTTCCTCCAGTGCCACTAGCTGTCCACGAGCATCGCCATGCTCCTGAAAATCTATAAATTCTGGTTTCATGATTACCTCATTATTGCTTCTTCTTTACTGCTACAATATTATTAACAATCCATACAACAACATACCAACGTCAATTCTCAATATAAAAAACTGCGATACTCTTATTAGTATTGGGTCAACTTCGAACCATACCAAATCACACTACACAATAACAAATTGTCTCTCGCAAACATAAACACTGATGTATAAAAACTGGAAATCAATTGAAATTAACATCATTACGGAATAACTTCTTCCTTTCTTCTTTCCACTGCAATTCCATCAATGATTTCGTATATTTTATCACATTTTTTTATCGTAGACAATCTATGCGCTACAATTATCAATGTTTTTTGACCATGCAATTCATCAATCGCATCCATAACAGCTGCTTCCGTTTCATTGTCTAAAGCAGCTGTTGCCTCATCCAAAACTAAAATTTCCGGATCATTATATAAAGCACGTGCTATTGCTACTCTCTGCTTTTGTCCACCCGAAAATCTGATGCCACGTTCGCCCATATAAGTATGAACTCCATCTGGCAACTCTTTTACAACATTCTCTAATTGCGCCTGGTGCAATGCTTTTTCTATCTTTACATCATCAATCTCATTTTCCCCAATACCAAACGCTATATTATTCCTTATAGTGTCATCTCGTAAGAAAACAGTCTGTGGTACATAACTTATCGTGTTTCTCCACTTCTCCAAATTGCTCAAAATATCAACACCATCCACAGTCAGTGTACCTTCCTGTGGAATCAATAATCCTAATAAGATATCTGCTAAAGTCGATTTACCGGAACCCGATGAACCAATGAAACCAATTGCCGTACCTCTTTGAATTGTCAAATTCAATCCATTCAATACCATTTTGTCTGAATTAGGATATTTCCAACACAAATTTTTGATAGAAACCTCATTCCTGAATGAAAGACAACCGCTCTCCATTTCACTTAATTCTATGCCATCTGCTTTACTTTCATATCGAGCAAATTCCTGCAAATTATCATACACTGCAGTTACGGTTGGACACATAAAAACAAATTGATTAAAACTGCTGGAAATCTTGCCAATCGAAGGCAACACCCTAAACGCTGCTACTGCAAATGCTGCTAACTGTGGAATAAATGTATTCATGTTAGTTCCCAACACACATTTCAAACAAACAATACAAATCATACCTGTTATACATACTGCTTCTATAAAGTATGCTGGTGTTTCCGATGCTACCGTCCTGCTCGCCTCGACTTTCTGCTGCTTTCCATAATACTTTCCATATTGATTAACATAATACTTTCTTCCTTTGAAAACAAAAACATCTTTTATTCCTTGAAATACTTCAAACAAATAACGATTCGATTCACTGGCATAAACTCTGGATTCATCCCCTAACCTTTGCATCCTCTTTCTGAAAACAAAAATCAAAATTAAAAGTGCCGCTCCAAAAATCAAAATAACTCCACATGCCATAACAATATCTGTATATACGATATACGTGCAGATACAAACAAGTGTTAGGCCTTCTGTCAATATCTTAAAGGCATTGTATATAACCTCATAAACACCAGAGCAATCATAACCCACACCTCGAATCAAATCTGCCGTTTTCATATTTGTAAAGTATACATAATTTCTTTTTAGGTAAGATCGCATAATGCGCACCGATAATTCCTGCCGAATATAACTTGCATAATTTACCCTTACCGAAGAAAGATAAAATAAATACAAATTCTTAATAACATACACTAAAATTACCAGAAGTGAAATCACCAAAATCAGTTGATTGCCAGTTGTGATATGCAAAACATCTGCTACTGTCATCACATATTTATTCTTCATCAGTTCATCTATTGATATCATTGCCTGAACCAACGGAATAATCATAGAAACTCCCAACGTTTCCATCAAAGCTCCAAACAATACCATAATAAAAACTTTGATACTCATCTTTTTCTGTTTTGGGGTTAAAATGTATAACATCTTACTCCATACGTCTTGTACACTTTTCAAATCTTTGAACATGTTTTTCTACTAAAACTCCTTTTCGCTACGCTGCTTCATCAGACAAATGTATTTCTCTTACTCGGAAGTTCTCAAGTTCTTCTTCCTACTTTTATGCTAATATGCCGAATACACATACTTACTCCTATACAAAGCAAAATCTCCAATATTAAAATACCACTTACTAAATAACCGCTAAACACCCCAGTTGTCATCACAGCACATACGCAAAATAAAAACGCTGCACACAACAAAATGTTCCGATAACTAACATTCTTAACCATATCCTCTTTTTCCTGTTTCACTTTGTCATAAAGTTTCCACTGTTCTTCAAAATATTCTTTGTAATAAGGGCTTCCCTGGGCATACTGCCACCAAACAGCATATCCTGGCATAAGGCTTACCGGATTCCATGGTTTTCCATAATCCTTATAAGAAGAAAAATGCAGAATCTTCGCCGTCTTCTCACATTCTATAATATAATCATAACCAAGTTCTTCTATGTATCTCTCATTTTCATCAATACATGATATCTTTCCTGGAACATATTTAATATGATTTCGGAACAATAGGCCAAATGTAAATTCCATTTGGGAATAACCAGCTTTTTGTTTAACTTCTTCGTCCATATTCAATATATCTTGTAAGGTAAAATCTCGTCTGATTTTCCTTACATCATACATGGATAGAACAAAAGTCAATGTGTCACCGCCAATATCTTTCATAAAATTACGATGGTTTCGTGGTTTATGTTCTTCGCCTGGACAAATAACATAAGCATCTTCAAAATCCATATCATACATTTCGGACAAATCACCAACAACAACCGTATCGGATTCAATAACCATGATTCTGTCTACATCTTCCGGCAGCAATTCATGAAACAGCCAGTAACTTGACATCGTGCCAATCGGCCAATGGTCTTTTTTATCAATATGAATATACTCTTCTGCCTTTTGTTCATCAAAACGAAGAATATGAATAAAATGTCCATACTTGTTCGCCAGTTCCATTTCATGCATCATATCTTCTGACGTTAAATCTTCTGATACTACATAAAGATGAATTTCCCGGCTTTGATTATTGATAAATAACGACTTGATTGCCACATACGCATATTTCAAATTTTTACGCCCTGTGGTAATATAAATATTCATTCGCTGTTTCATATTCCTGCTCCATACACCTGCATAATCACTTTTTTCCATTCACCACGTTGTTTCAGCAAATAGGTTACAATATCTCTTACCGCTCCCTGTCCAGCCTTAACATCAGATACATAGTCACAAATTTCTTTGATTTCATCACAGGCATCCTGCGGACATCCTGCAAATCCTGCCAGTTGCATTCCTGTAAAATCATTCAAGTCATCACCCAGATAACCAATCTCCTCAAAAGTTATATTTTCCTTTTCCATAAACTCCTGTAAATAAGCAATTTTATCCTTACAATTCTGAATGAGAAAATCTACTTTCATTTCTTTCATACGTCTTGTAGTTGCTTCACACTCTCGTCCTGTAAGCACCATAATTTTAATCCCTGCCGCATGTGCTGCAAAAAAACCCGCTGCATCTTTTGTGCAGAATTTTTTGAATTCATTTCCATTTTCGTCATAATAAATTCCAGCATCTGTCATAGTACCATCTACGTCAATGACCAGATATTTTATTTGTTGTAAATTTTGCTCCTTCATATTTATCCTCATTCTGCCTATTACTTCTATTTACAGACCTTACGCTGTGATATTATTTTTCATAAAGAGATTCTGTCAAGAATTGCAGCTTAATTTTTTTCTTTAATTCAGAAAGATATTTTCGGATTTTTATATTCTCTTCCTGTCCTCTTGTATACTGACTGGACATATAAGAATACACATAGTTCCCACCTTCTGCTTTATAACCATCAAATCCTGCTAAAGCAATTTCTTCTACATCAAGCCGAATCAACAATTTTATTAACATAATGACACAATTGTCACAACTCCCCAATTCATCAAAACTCAGTTCAACAAAATTTAAAACTTTCTTTTCTTTTTCAGAAATATCCAGCAAGTTAGATGTAATCAGAATATCTGCATTGTTCTTTTTGTCCTTTAACACCTCATACCGCATAGCAT
>CAYVUF010000062.1:0-10000 GCA_964454605.1 uncultured Bacteroides sp. | reverse complement strand
GTATATGAAGTGCCTGTCCCAGTGTCATGGAATCTCCCGGTTTCAGTCCGCATAACTGGGCACCTGATTCTGTAATAATAACATTGTCAGAAGCTGTCAGTATTTGTTCTGGTGAACCGTATTTCAAGGCAACCAGTGCTGTCATAACTTTTGTCAGACTGGCCGGATGAACTTGTTTATTTACATTTTCAGCATATATCGTATTCAATTCTTTTAAATCAAATAAACCTGCCGCACTAACGTCTGTAATGGTAATATCTGGATTTGACACGTCACTATCAGCCACACACAAATCAGCGGCAAATGGTTCTGCTGTCTGCGCATTATCCGTCTGAATCAGTTGAAAGCTACTGACTCGTTGATTATCCTCATAATGCATGGCATAACCAGAGGAACCACAGCCTGTTAATGTGATAACCGCTGACAGAATCAGACAGCAGGCTGTTTTTTTCTTATTTGTACATTTCACGCCACTCTAAATCTCCTCTATCAAGCGATTTGATTAACAATTCCGCAGAGGCTAAATTGGTCGCCAATGGAATGTTGTACATATCGCAAAGCCGCATAACATTATTTACATCCGGTTCATGTGATTTAGGATTCAATGGGTCACGTAGAAAGATAACAAGGTCAATCTGATTGTGCTCAATCTGTGCTGCAATCTGCTGCCCTCCTCCCAAATGTCCTGCAAGATACTTGTGGATGGATAAATTGGTTACTTCTTCAATTAACCTTCCTGTTGTACCAGTTGCATACAACTCGTTTTTACTTAAAATCCCCCGATAAGCGATACAGAAATTCTGCATCAATTTTTTCTTTGCATCATGTGCAATCAGTGCAATGTTCATGATAATAGACCCCTCTCTATTATTATATAGTAGTATTTTATAAGCTATCTTTTGCATTGAAGCCTTACATTTAGTACAAATCCGATTCCAATATACAGACTCACAAGTGATGTCAGTCCATAACTGACAAAAGGAAGCGGAATTCCGGTGTTTGGTATAACACCAGTAGCAACGGAGATATTGATTATCCCCTGAAAGCCAACCAGTGCAGCAACACCTGCTGCAATAATTGACCCAGCAAGGTCTTTTGCCTTCTTAGCTACCATAATACATTCAAATGCAATTAAAATCAATAATACAATTACAACACAACCACCAATAAATCCAAATTCTTCACCAATCACAGCAAAAATAAAATCGGTCTGTGGTTCTGAAATAAAGTTACCGTTTTTCACAGAACTGATTTCATTGGTATTATACCCTTTGCCATATAATTGCCCTGAACCAATTGCCATCTGGGAATTCAACTGCTGGTATGCTTCCGCGTTGGCATACTCTTCCGGATGAAGCCATGCAAGGATTCGTGTCTGCTGATAAGATTCGATAATCTGCTGATCCGGTTGTAAAATAAGGGTCAGTGCAATAATGAAAGTTGGAATGGCAATTGCCAGTAATGTAATAATGTATTTCCAGCTTATTCCCCCTACGAACATTATAACACAAAATAAAATAATAACCATAATACTTGTTGACATATCTGGCTGATTATAAATTAACAATAACGGAAAGAGGAATAAAATAACGCATAATACAATAAATTTCAGCGAACCCATCTCATCCTGATGCATCATTATCAGTTGTGCAAAAAATAAAGTCAGCAGTATTTTGGCTGTTTCTGACGGTTGGAACTGAATACCGAAAATATTCAGCCAACGCTGTGCACCACCTGCATCTACACCCACCCGTTCTACTAATATCAATAACATAATATTCAGCGCATATAACAACCAGTAACAGCGTAAAATGACGGTATAGTCAAAAAGAGAAATTACTATCATCAGGAACAGACCAAATACAAAACCTGCAATCTGTCTGGTCTGTAAGGACTCTTTCGCACTTCCAATTGCCAGAATGCCAATGACAGTCAGTGCAATAACAAGAAGAATCAGCTTAAAATCATAATCTCTGATTCGATAATGTTTTATCATGTTTCGTCCTTCTCCTTTCTGATATCTTTTTTTCTATATTTACTGTTTTAAGTCCAGAATAGGAATATTGGCATATAGGGTTGGATTTTTGAGATTCCTGCCTTTACTTCCTGTTTTCGTAATCTGGATTTCCATGCTCTTTGCATCTATTTTCATGTATTTTGAAATGACTTTTGCAATATCATTTTTTATCATTTCCATCATTTCGGGGGAACAATTGACCCGGTCAGAAATCAGTAATATTTTTAATCTGTCTTTTGCGATTTCTCTGGAACTTTTTCTTTTTAAAATATTTTTAAACAATTCTCTTACCTCCTAACTCCGATGGAAAATACCGGATAATTTTGTCCAGAAAGAGATTCCTCTTTCAAAATCCAGAAAAGGAACTTCTTTTCCATTTACTCTGCAGCAAATATTCTGGTATGCCTGTCCGGCAAGAGTATTGCTTCCTACTAAAGGTTCGCCCTGATTGGTTGCAATGACAACATTCTCATCATCCGGCACTAACCCCAGTAAGGGAATCGCGAGAATATCCACAACATCTTCGGAAGACATCATATCTCCCCGTTTAATCATATCGTAGCGAATTCTGTTGATTATCAAATCTATTTTTTGTATTTCGTTGGCTTCTAACAACCCAATGATACGGTCCGCATCACGAATTGCTGAAACTTCCGGTGTTGTGACAACAAGTGCCCTGTCAGCACCGGCAATGGCATTCTGAAATCCCTGCTCAATTCCAGCAGGACAATCCAGAATAATATAATCAAACTGATCCTTTAAATGGTTAATCATTTTAACCATCTGCGCAGGATTCACTGCTGTTTTATCTCTTGTCTGGGCAGATGGTAACAGAAAGAGAGTTGGATATCTTTTATCACGTACCAGTGCCTGCTTGATACGACAGTTGCCTTCTACAACATCTACCAGATTATAAACAATCCGGCCTTCCAGTCCCATAACCACATCCAGATTACGAAGACCAATATCTGTATCAATTAAGATAACCTTTTTGCCCATAGCTGCAAGACCTGTACCAACGTTTGCGGTAGTAGTGGTCTTACCTACTCCGCCTTTACCTGATGTGACGACAATTACTTCACCCATACTAATCCTCATTTCTGCGCACGCTCTTTGCGCATGACGAGCTTGTGTCAAGTGCGCGCCGACACAAACCTCGCGTGTGAAAAATCTTCCATATATGGATTTTCTACACTATTTTCCTCTAAAATGAATCGTTATCGTCCCCTGAATGTTTCTGTTTATACAGGTAAATCATTCAGTAATTCTTTGGTAATGGTTTCCATTATAACTCGACCGTCTTTTACATAAGCAATCTTCGGCTGAACCTTTGGCTTGATAGACCATTTGCTCTGTTTCTCTGATGTTTTATATTTGAATTCACCTATTTTTAATTTTTCCGGTGACATTTCAAGCGCTACAACAAAATGCCCTTCCATTCCATTGCCTCCGGCATAGGCCTGTCCGTACAAACCACCCAGAATTACAATGTCTTTATTGGAAATAATGCAGGCACCTGGATAAACATCCCCAAGAACAATAATACTATTCTCGGTTTCCAGAATCTGCCCATCTTTAAGCACTCCTTTGTAAAACTGTCCGGCATTCTCCATTTCCTGTTGATGAAAAGTAAGCTGTCTTAAAGCCCGGACATAATTCTGATTTGTTTCATCATCTTTACCAATTACGCATACAATATTTAGCGCAGAGTTGGCGGTAATGGTATTGATAATCTTATGCTCTTCATCTTCCGTTAATTTTCTGCCTTCAAAAGATAACCCCATTTTTGCATCCTTGAAAAAATGGGCAGATTCTTTGAATTTGGCGGCAATTTCTTCAAGCAGTTTATCAAAAGGAATTTCATCATCTAAATAAAGAGATAAACCATTTGGAAAACTTTTAATTATCACTGGATTTTTCATGCTAATTCTATATCCTCTCTTATCCTGTAAGAACTTTACTAATATTTTTAATCACCATTTACGGTACCGCCTTCCAGAGTACCTGCTGTACCGGTAATAATTTCGTCTTCTTTTGCAAGACCGTAATAATATTTGTATACTTCTCTGGCAATCTGTGCGGCATAATCAGAGGTATAACCATTTGCAACACGAACCACCACGCTAATCTCCGGTTCTTCGTAAGGTGCATAGCTGACAAAAAGCGCATGGTTTGGCCGCCTTTTATTTTCCTGTGCAGTACCGGTTTTACCGGCAACATTAACACCCAGATTTGAAAAATAAGACTTTCCTTCAACCACCTTCCGCATCCCCAGATGAATCGCATTCCAGTAAGAAGAATCCATATCAATCTGGTTACGGACCTGAGCATGATTGTCTTCCAGCAAAGTACCGTTGTGGTCTGTTATTTTATCTATCAATGTTAAATTATAGCATGTTCCGCTGTTTGCGACAGTAGTAACATATCGCGCAATGCCAACTGTAGTATAGTTGTGTGTACCCTGTCCAATGGCAGAACGAACCGCATCTGTATCAGAAATCTCTGGTGTGGATTCTTCAATTTCAACACCAGAAGCTTCGGACAAGCCGTACATACCAGCATACTTGCCCAGTTTATTTAATGCCACATCACTGTTATAAGTATCCCCTACAATTCCCAGCCGGTAACCAAGTTCATAAAAAAACCAGTTACAGGAATGCTGAATACCGCCTGTTACATTTAAAGCACCATGGGCACCACGACTGGAATAAATCCAACATCTTGCTTCAGGTGAAATTTTATCAAAAATACCTACACAGGTAATCGTATCCGTAGGTGTAATCACATTTTCCATTAACCCTGCTGTTGCAGAAACCATTTTAAACGTAGAACCGGGTGCTGTTTTCTGCTGTGTTGCATAATTAAGCAACGGATAAGACAAATCTGTCCGCAAACGGGCATAATAAGCAGCATCTACCCCATTCGCCATTTTATTGTTATCATAACTTGGATACGAAACCAAAGCCAGAACATCACCCGTATTCACATCCGTAATGACAATAGAACCGGAATAAGGGTCCAAAGCGAGCTGTGCCGGTGTAATATCCAGATTCTCAATACGATTCCGCATAAAATTGTAAGCATTCAGAGAACCGTTCATAAATTTCCGATATTCATCTTCTTCCAGTTCGACAACGTTCTGCTCCAACAACAACAAACAAACCTGTCTGCCGGTTAATTCATCATTGTTAATCATATAACGATAAATTTTCTTTTCAAAATCTGTGTTTCCATCCAATTGTTTGAAAATATAATGGATAATCTGGGTATAAATTTCCTGGGAATCAGAATATTGTGAAACAATTTCCAATTTTGAAACATCTACCCAGTTTTTGGCAATCGCATAATTCAAATATTTATTTAAACTGATAATCTCTTCCTTACTCCATGCCAAATAGGTTTCGTCTTCCTTATCCACAACCTCTTCCATCAGTATTCCCTTGTCATATAATAAGGACGCAATAAAACTCTCATAAACCTGATATTCTTTTGTAAGTGCATTATAGGGAGTACAGGTATTTGTCAGTTCTTCTTCCAGGTGTTCAAAAACACGTTCCTTTTTGGCAATATAATTCTCCAAAACAAGCTGTTCTGTTTCTCCGGCAAATTTTGAAGTAAAATGGCTGGTATCAATAATGCTGTTGTTGATACAGGCATAATATACATCATAAATCGGAATCACAATATCACCACTGGAATTTTCTGGTGGATTGTATTCTTTGATATTCTGTATCTTAGCTAAAAGTATACTTGCCAGTTTGGATTCCAGAATGTGATAAGATGCTTTCTGCAATTCCGAATCCACCGTTAGATACACATCATTTCCGGCAACCGATTCAATCCGGTCACTGGTTTCAATTACTTTTCCAAGATTATCTACATAAACTGTTTCAGAACCTTTGGTTCCCTGCAGTTGTGTTTCCATGGATGCTTCGATTCCAGATTTACCAACCGTATCATTTAAATCATAATTAGGATTTTCTTCCTGCAAAGTCTGTAATTCGTCATTGGAAACTTTTCCGGTATATCCAAGTATTTGTGCAAAATACGTACTATCATTATATTTCCGGACAGTACCCTCTGCAATGGATACCCCATCTAACACATCTGAATTTTCCATGACAACCGCAACAGTTTCCTCAGAAACGTTATTGGCAACCGTAGTTGCAATATATTTCTGGTAACTGTTAGCACTCATGGCATAACGAATGGTCAATATTTTTAATATTTCATCTTTGGTATAACCAAGGCCTGCCACGAAAGAAGATTTATCGTTTTCATCAATATAGTCACCGATACCATAACGAGAAGTGCCGCACAAATACTGAATTACTTCATCCGGTGTAGCATCTTTTTCTTTTTCCTTTAATTCATCAATCGTCAGATGCCCATATACATCCGCAAGGAAACGCAACAACTGGGTACCTTCCAGATTGTATTGATAGTTTTGATTGCTGTCTAAAACGATGTTAAAATCATTGATAACGCTGTCACCATTTTTTTCAATCATTTTAATCAATTGATAAATGGTATTGTTTAACGCAGCATTTTTATTACGTCCTGATTCATAAACGTCTTCAATGGTAACAGAATAAGCAAGTTCATTGTAAGCCAGAAGAATACCGTTTTTATCGTATATATTTCCCCTGGTAGCAGAAATAGAACGTTCTTTTGTTATTTTCAACTGAAAATTATCTGCATACTCTTCACCATTTACAATCTGCAGTTGAAAAATAGTGTAAATTAAATAACCGCCAAGACTAAACAGAACCAGAACCAGAACAATCAGTCTTGAGGTTACCATATTGAAAATATTTTCTTTCAAATGTTCCCAAAGATGCTCAAACAAACTTCTTCTCGCTCCTTTTCTCGGTTCGTTCCAGTTTTTTGTTTACCCATAAAATAATAGGATATAAAAACAAAGTTACCACAATGGTATAAACAATTTCCGGCAGAATAATGTGTACAAAATAGTATTGGAAATCAAATCTTCCACGCAACAAAAATAAAATTGTATAGCAAATAATTCCATAAATAAAATCACTGCAAAGAATCAGCGTAATAGGAAGTTTGATATCTTCCGGATAAAATATGGTTGTAAATTTACCATTCAAATAACCAATATACATATAAAGCAGTGCATAAAAGCCAATTACTTCGCAGAAAAAAATATCCACCAGCAGACCACTGAAAAAACCAATCAGCAGTCCCGTCCGTTCTCCTCTCATAAAGCCAAAGGAAGCCGTAACAATAATCAGCAGATTGGGAACGATTCCACCAAAATCAAGTGCACGAAACACAGTGCACTGCAGTAAAAAACATATAAAAATAAAAAGCCCGGTTATAATACCTCTTTTCACTCTTTTCTACTCCTCAATGGTTTGCTTCTGTTCCAGAATGACAAGCACCTCTTCCAGATGTTCAAAGTCAACTGCAGGTGTGATATATCCGGATTTCGTCAGGTTATTGGCATCCCGGTTGATGCTGCTGATATAGCCAATTAAAATCCCCGGCAGATATTTGTCACTAATATTGGAAGTAACAATCTTATCTCCTTCCACCACCTTATTGTCGCTGTCAACTAACTGTTCAAAGGAAATAACGCCGGATGAATACAGCTTCAAATCACCAGAAACAATCATATTATCAGAACTGGAAAGTACCATGGCACTGACGTTTGAATCATCCGCAATGATGGCTTTTACTTTTGACCAGTTAGGACCTACATCCACAATACGTCCAACCAGTCCGCTTCCTGCCATAACGTTCATATCTACTTCCAGACCGTCATCAGCTCCTTTATTGATAACAAAAGAATAAAACCAGTTGCCGGAATCTCTTGCAATGATTCGCGCACCAACTTTCTCATATTCATCATATTGTGAGCCTAATTTGTATAACTCTCTTAAATTCGTTAACTCATATCGGTCCTGCTGTAATCTGGTATTCTCTATGGTTAACTCATCCACCTGGGTTTTAAGAGCTTCATTTTCAGCAAGCAGTGCTTTCATCTGTCCCAGTTCTTCGGAACGATTGCTTAAAAAACTTCCGACAGCACTAATACCTTCTTCAAAAGGCACAATCGTATAACCGGCAACCATACTAAGAGGACCGCTGAAAATATTGGTGTTAAACGTAAGCAGTACCAATCCGGTACATAGAATTGTTAAAATAAAAAGGAGATATTTACTCGGCAAGGTAAATTTCTCTCCTTTTCTTTTTACGACTGGACTCATTTACTCATTCCTTCTATCGCATAAGCTACTGATTTATAATTATCATCATTTATAATCTTTGCAAGTCCTAAAGCAACGCTTTCTGACGGATGTTCCGAAACATTTACCTTCAATCCGGTTCCTTTGCTCATTAACTGTGCCAGTCTGTTTACCTGAGAAGCACCACCAGTCAGATACAATCCATGACGATAAATATCCGCAGCCAGTTCTGGTGGAGTGCGTTCCAGAATGACTTTAATATTGTCAATAATGGTATTAAAGTGCTCTGTCAGACATTCGTTGACCAGATTAGTCGGTATCTCTCTTTCTACAGGAAGTCCTGTCACAATATCTCGTCCATATACAATGGCACCGCAATTTTGTGCTTCCAGCTCAGAAAGTGCAATTTTAACATTTTCCGCTGTTTTTCCACCAATAATCAGGCTATACTCCCGGCGGATTGCTGCTTTGATTGCTTCATCAAATTTTCTGCCGCCTACTTTAATCAATTTACTTAAAACAATACCACCTAAAGACAAAATGGAAATTTCCGTTGTATCAAAACCAACGTTAACAACCAAAACACCTTGTGAATTTTTGACATCAATGCCAAGGCCAAGTCCATCTGCTACTGCCTTATCAACAACCATGACTTTGCGGGCTTTGACATTGGATTCTTTTATCAAATCCTTAAAAGCACGTTTCTCCACTTCTGTTACATCCCAGGGAACGGCGATATAATAATCGGCTGGTTTAACATTGTTCTTCATCAAATCAGACATAAAATATTTAATGAGTGTTTCCATATTCTGTATGTCTGCAATGACACCATTATTAAGCGGATAAGAAATATGGATATTTCCAGGTGCTTTTTCATACATTTCAAAAGCCGAATTTCCATATGCAAAAAGTGTTTTTTTGTTTTCGATTGCAATCATGTTCTTCTCTAAAAAAACACTATCGTCCGAACGATTGTATATTTTGATATTACTTGTACCTAAATCAATTCCAAATGCGTTATTTGCCAAGATAGGTTACTCCTTTCATCTTAATGGATTAGTTTACTTTCTTTAAAGCTGAAATAGCTGTTGTCACCAATAATAATATGATCCAATAAAGGAATATCAATTGTTTTACCAATATCTGAAATACGGTTCGTAATTTCAATATCGTTATGACTGGGAACAGGATTACCGCCGGGATGGTTATGGAGCAGCATAATATGTGCCGCCTGTGCCCGGAATGCGCTGATATAAACCTCTCGTGGTGATAACAGCGAAGCATTGACTGTTCCGGTAGAAATCAAACTTTCTTCTAACAAATGTAAGCCGGAATCAAACAACAGAAGCAGAATATGTTCCACTTTCTCATGCCGGAAACGTTCCATATAGTAATCTGCCACAGAATGGGGTTTTGTAAAGACCAACTGCTCTCTCGCCTTTGCCTGTGACATACGGACACTCAACTCGGCAATTACTTTAAGTTTCACTGCTTTCACTTTACCGATGCCTTTAATCTGCATAAGCGAAGGCAATGGAATATGATATAATCCAAGAAGTCCGTTCCCATATTTTCCGGTTTCCTTCAGAACCCTTTCGCCAAGCTCTCTTGCACTTATTTCTTTGGTTCCGGTACGGATGATGATAGCAAGAAGCTCTGAATCGGTCAGTGCCTGTGCACCCAATGAAACAAATTTTTCATATGGAAGATTCTGCATCATGCCACTATCATTGTTCTCATACTTAACTAATTTCATTCAGCCTCTTTC
>CAYVUF010000061.1:0-10023 GCA_964454605.1 uncultured Bacteroides sp. | reverse complement strand
AGAGCACACGGTTCATACCCGTGGTGTCGAGGGTTCGAATCCCCCTCTCGCTATTGTAAGATGTCGATATAATCGGCATCTTTTTTATTTGTGTTGCATTTCATGTTGCATATTTTAAAAAAGTGATTCAAAATGTGAGTTAGCTTTATCTGACATTTCTTTTTTTCTATCGCTCAAGGCATGGCGGTAAACAGCTTTCAATACTTTGTCAGAGCACCACCCACCATCAGCCATGATGTAGGCATCCGGGATTCCAAGAGCATGACGAATAGATGCAGAGTAATGCCGCAAGTCGTGGAAGCGAAAATGTGGAATATTGTTTTTATCAAGCACCCTTTGAAACATGATAGTAATAGAATGAGGGTTAAGGGTTGTTATATGACCTACTTCTTTTATGCGGTCAATAACAAATTGTGGAGCTTCTATATACCTGTCAGAAGTTGTTGTCTTAGGTGCTTTCAAATGCCATTCTTTATCTGGACCCAGGACAAGCGAATGGTGTACGTGAATGGAATTACCTTTTATGTCGTTCATAGATAATCCACAAATTTCTCCACGTCGCATCATACAGAAAGCACCTAATAATACAGGTATCTCCAATTCAGTACCTTTTACTGCTTTCACTAAAGCTTTAATTTCGCTATCAGATGGAATATAAAGCTCCGGCTGTATTCTTTGTGGCATGGTGGTATTAAGGTGTAAATTTGAGCCTAATACGGCAGAAATTAGACCATGATAATTGCGTACTGTCTTTGGTGATTTTGTTTTTGATAAGTCACTGATTACTTCTTGCACGTGTTCTTGCTCAATGTCGGATATTTTCATCATATAAAAAGATGAATAGTGTTCCTTAAGCATCCTCTCGATATTTTTATAACCTTTTATAGTGGAGGGTGAAAGGACCGGTTCCTTATTACATATGTATTTCTCTAGTTCGTTACAAAAAAGATTATCTGATTTTTGTTTCTTTTTCTGATCCTTTTCAATCATGTACTGACTTGCCAAGAATTCAGCTTCCTTTTTGGTGGGAGCTGTAAATGACTTGTATTGTCGTTTCCCATTCGCATCATTCCCGGTGTAGACTAAACATCTGTATGCTCCGGAAGGTAATTTTTTTGCAGTAGCCATAGTGTATCATCCTTTCTTTTCTTAAAAAGTGTACAAAAATAACAGCCTGTGAACTAGCGTTCGCTTGCAAGCTGTTCCCGAAGATGATACAATATAACTGTTGTGTGTTGTATCCTTCGGGATATGATTTAAAGCCGTTCCTGTTGGTGCAGGAGCGGTTTTTTATACAATGTGTCGTAAAACTCCTTTCTTCAGCTATGGGGAGTGTCAATTCCAGTATTGGCATATCAAGAAGGTTTTTTATTCCGTTGTTTGTTCAATGATAATCCCGATTATATTGCCCAACACGTTACTATCTTGAGGATATACTTTCAAATGGCGATTTGTTTGAATCTCTATCGCATCACGAATGATATTTAATGGTTGCTGATAAGAAAAACAGGATAGTAGAGTCAATAACTGTGCAATACCATAGCAATTAGGAAATTGAGCAAGTACAGTGGAGCATATGGACAAATCTGGGATGCCATTCACGGAAACGGAACGAGCCGGGGTGTAGTTATATATTCTACCACCATGAGCAGCAGCGTTTCGATATTCTAAGCATACAAAAAGTATATCTGTGAACAGAGTAGTAATTTCTGGTGTGATATCCTCTAAAGGTATGGAAAATAGTTTACTAATGAGTGATTTTTTTTCCTTACTTTTAAAAAGTCGAATAAAATTAATTAGGGTGCTAAAGTATGTACCTTTGAACAAAATCCAAGGAGGAATTATATGATTTTGTAAACGATAATATCTAATTGGATTTTTATCAGAGGTCAGATTATTACGTAACGTAGCTAAAACTCCTTTGAGCGAAAATTGGGGTTTGCTAGTACGTCGGTCATTAAAATTGTTCCAGTTTAAATAATTATCCTGATGTGCGCCGAATGATTCAAACAGAACTTCGGCAGTTACGGCTTTTAAATGTTCTTCTAAGTCAAGCATAGCTGACATTATAGAATTACGAAGATTATGGTCTAAGGTAAATAAAGAAAATATTTGTTCAAAAGAAGAGTTGGGAAGATATTCTTTATTTGCATTTACGTAGGGACTTTTATAACTGTTTATCACATTATAATAGCCATATGTCCTGAGAATACGGATAGCCTCTTCTTTGTCAGCAATAATAAGGTTTTTTTGTTGAAGAAGTAGAATTTGTTCTTCTGGGGTGGAAAATGTTATTGTTTTCATAGATTTATCTCCTATAAACAAAAAGAACCTGAAACAAAAGTTTCAAGGTTCTTCATGTGACCGGACACCAGTCATTCGCTAATTAGCTTAATTATAGTTATATGTATGAACCTTGTCAAGTATGTATTTTGATTTTCTAATGTTAATATTTAATATTTATTTCCGGTATTGGCGCATCGGGGCAGTTTTGTTCATTATATTAACTACATTTCATTTTCTGGCTGATACGATATTGCTCAGCATCTGGCACGTCTATGAACTCAACTGTTTTATCAAAGTTCTTTCGTATCACTTCCTTGATTTCATCTAAAGTAACATTGAAAAATTCTCTTCGCTGATTCACCATGTTCACTTTTTTGTCTTCAAATGCCTTATGTAATGCAGCTTCCAGTTTTGGTGCATCGTCTGAGAAAATCATTGCATGAACATCAAATTTGAAGGGAACAGAAGCATCACCAAGTTCATCTACTCTTTCTTGAGGGTCTAATCGTCTTGTCATGCCAATTTTTTGTAACATCATTTGGTACAGTAATTGGTGATGAAAAAATTTTATCAAGTGAATTAGCAACGTCAGCATCTTCTGATTGAGTAGGAGTAGTTGTGGAAGAAGATGGTACCGTTGTGTTAGATGATGTAGTATCACTTTTACCACATCCGGTTAACAAAATACAAATTAGTAGTGCGATAATTTTTATAAAAATACTAACACATTATATATCTTTTACCGAAAAAATGAAGTAACAAGGTAAAATTTGCAGGATTTACGTCAAAAATTGCATATATTTCATTTAATAAACAAAAATAGAACTAATTAAAAGGAAATTCTTCGTCCATTACGTCTGGTATGGTCATATATTCATTTGTTGTGTGGATAGAAAAATCTTCTATCTCATCCGGGATGTTCATAAAGCCATCATGAGAATTGTAGTTCCAGCTTTTTAAAAAGTTATTAAGGTAATAAGTGCTATTACTTCCGCATATAGGGCAAAATCTAGCGTTTGATGGAAGTGCATTATTGTTGTCACAATCAGGGTTGCCACATCTATTGATTAAATTTTTTCCACATATCTGACAAAAATCACCGTCAAAATCAGTTTCTTCATTTTTACAGTTGGGACATTCTTTCAATTTTCCATTCCTATGTGTTTCTAATAAAGGATATTTCATTTTATCACCCTCTCCCCATTGTAATGTATTTTTTGAGCCACAGATAGGGCAGTATTTTCCGTGTTGTTGTATAAGACTGGCGCAGCAGGTTTTGCATTTTTTCTTATAAACATATGAATAGTAGTATTTCAAAATACGATTATCATAGTCATCTAAAGATTGTCCATTATGCTTCCACGCATTATATTCATACATTCTTTTCCTGGATGCAGGACCGGATATTTTACAAAGAAGTTTTATATGATTTGAATTTTGTATATTAAATCCAAAAAGTGGACTATGTGGAACCAATACTAGTTGGGCAAAATAATCTGCCTCGTCTTCTAAGTATAAGTATTCATCATAGGGCAGAGTTGGGCGCGTGAGTCTAGTCCTTTCGTTATCAGATAAATGTCCCAACAAAACGTGCCCCAATTCATGAGCTATATTCCAACGATAACGATTAGACGATACTATGTTGCAATCAATATCATTATAATAGATATAATACATATTTATATCAGCATAGTAATCGGTGTAAGAATCTTTTGCGATGTTGATCAGGTATGAATATGGAAGGCTCATACGTTTCATATGTTTGCTATATGAAATTAATCGAATATTTGAAAAACTTCTCGTAAAAGATTTAATTTCTAAAGGCAATTTAGGTTTATTAAAGTGTTCGTAAGCACTTACGACAACAGATTTGATAAATTGTCTTCTTTCAATAGATATATTAGTCTGGGTCATCTGAACCATCATCCTCAAAATATTCAGAAAAAGAACGTGTAATCATGCTCATTAAAAATTGCCAATCTTCTTCGGGCATATTTTTCCTAGCACGTTCAATTCTACGCATGTCTTGGTCTGTTATTGTAGGAGATTGATTACTACTGTGCTCATCCAATAAATCAGATTTGTTAATATGAAAATAGTCGGCGAGAAGTTGAACTTTTCCCATTCTAGGCAATGCAATACCTTGGCACCAAGTGTTAAAAGTTTGCGGAGATACATCTATTTTATCGGCAACCTCTTTTTGAGATTTTCCTGATAGTGCAAGATATTTTAATAAGTTTTTGGCAAATATCTTTTTTTGTAAATCATCACTCATGATATATACCATCCTTTCCATTAGTATAATATACCTAAATTTGATTTTTTGCAACTAAAAAACAAAAATAATTTGATTTTGGTGTTGACATCAAATTAAATTTGATTTATCATTAACGTAACAACAAACGAGGAGGAGTAATAAGATGCAAGAAGTTATTCAAATCAGCCTTGCTGCCGCCAGAGTAAATGCGAAGTTGACACAGGATGAGGTTGCAAGGGAAATGAAAGTATCAAAAAATACAGTTGTCGCATGGGAAAATGGAAAAGCGGAGCCTAAGATTTCGCAGGCAAGAGAATTAAGTAAACTTTATTGTATACCTCTAGACAATATTTTTTTACCACTGATATCAAATTAAATTTGATAATGAATTAGGAAACAACAGAAATAACCCAATGGAGTTCGCAGAGAAGAAAGAAGGTGAAACAATTGCCAAAAGTAAAACTTGGAAAGCCGGATTATGAAAAAATCTTCGGCAACAAACTAAAAGCGGCAATTATAGCAAGTGGAAATCAGTGTGGACAGGTAGCACAAGCTCTTGGAACTTGTGAAAAGACCATGTCGAACAGATTCAAAAAACCATCTGATATGCCACTTGGACAGTTAAAAAATCTTATCAAGATGACTGATATGCCACCAGATATTATTATCCAGTATTTATACGATGGAAAGATAGGAACGGAGGTGTAACATATGGCGGCTTTAAGAATTGAGGCAGTAGAAAGAAGAAAGGCAGCTGAGAAGGCTGTCAGTAGTGCAGAAGCAGAAATTATCAAAGAACGCATTCGTGCGTTTGATATGGAAGAATTGAAAATTATCATGCAGGAGATTCCAGACAATGTTATCTTCGCAGAACTGATGAAGAGATTCACAGATATCAGAGGAAAACTGGCACTGGTTGATGCGATTATGAAGAGCTAGGAGAGAGGAGAACATCGGTATATGGCTAATTATAGAGTGTGTTCCCATTGCGGAGCAAATTTGGATCCAGAGGAAAAATGCGACTGCCAAATGGGCATTGCAGATAAAGAAGAAAACAATGAAAAACAGGAGGAAAACAGATGTCAGAATTAACAATCAAATTAGAAGTACCTGGATTAAATGAACTTGTACAGGTGCTTATGGCGCTTGTAGGAAAAACAGAAGAGGCACATAACAGAATACCAGTACAGCAACCACCGGGATTTAGTGTACCACTATCAACCCAATCACCAACTAATACGGTGCCTGTGCAGAATAGCTTTGCGCAACAGAACACAATGTCACCACCAAACGCAGTACCTACGTCAGCTATGACTGGAACAGGAATGCCACCGATTAGTCTGCCGACTACTGCAATGCCACAGGAGTTTACGCAAGACCAGTTATCGGTTGCGGCAGCCGGATTAGTCAATCAAGGAAAGCAGGCGAGACTTTTAGAATTACTGCATGGTTTTGGAGTAAATTCGCTTGTAGAACTTCCTAAGGAACGATATGGAGAGTTTGCAACAGCATTACGTGCAGAGGGGGTTGTGATTTAATGGCAGCGAAGAAAAAGGAAGAACGTGAACACGCATTGCTTTCTGCATCCAGTGCACACAAATGGCTTTACTGTACACCAAGTGCGAGATTGGAAGCTGATTTACCGGACAAAGCCGGACAGGCTGCAGAAGAAGGAACTCTCGCCCATGCCATTTGCGAATTGAAGTTATCTAAGCTTTTTACAGATCAGAACATGACAACAAGAACATTCAATAGCCGAATGAACAAACTGCAGAAGGATGATTTGTATGATCCGGAAATGGAACGTTATACAGATGAATATGTAGATTATGTAAAAGAACTTGCTTATTCTATGCCGGCAGCGCCATTCATCGCAGTCGAAAAACGATTGAATTACAATTCTTGGGCACCGGAAGGGTTCGGTACTGGGGACTGTGTGATGCTGCAGGGGACAGAGTTGCACATTATCGATTTTAAATATGGAAAAGGAGTACCGGTATCGGCAGAAGGTAATCCACAATTAGCTTTGTATGCACTCGGAGCATTAGAAGAATTTGGAATCATTTACCCCATTGAAAAAGTAGTACTGCATATTATTCAGCCTCGTTTGAAAAGCTCTACCAAGTGGGAGACAAATAGAACAGAGTTGCTTGCCTGGGGTGAGTGGGTAAAAGGTCGGGCGGAACTTGCTTACAAAGGGGAAGGGGAATTTCAGCAAGGAGCCTACTGCGATTCCTGTTTTTGCAAGAATTCTGGTACGTGTCGGTGTCGTGCAAATAGCAATCTGGCAGTTATGGATGATGCCATAGACAAAGAAAGCGGAAAGATTAAAGAACCGGCAACACTTTCAGATGAAGAAGTGGGAGCTATTTTAAAGAAAGCGCAGTTTCTTAAAAAATGGGTGGAGAAACTTGAAAAATATGCCTTAGAAAAATTGGTAGCCGGTGGAGTTATTCCGGGATGGAAACTTGTAGAGGGACGGAGTAACAGAGCCTTTACAAATCAAGATGAAGCTTTTGCAGCGATTGTTGCATCCGGCTATAACGAAGAACTGCTCTATGAAAGAAAACCATTGACGCTGATCGAGGTTGAAAAAATGTTAGATAAGGAAACCTGGCAGAACGTTGTCGCCCCATTTGTAACGAAACCGGTCGGGAAACCGACGATTGTTCCGGCAGATGATAAAAGACCGGAAATGAAACTAAGAACTTCCGCAGAGGATGCTTTTGGCGGAGAGAATCAGTATAAGGAGGAAATGTAATGGCACTAACAACAGGAAAAGTAAGACTAAGTTATGCACACGTATGGCAGCCATACTCAGCGCAAGCAGGACAGGAACCAAAGTATTCCGTAACCATTTTGATTCCGAAGTCAGATGTAAATACGCTGAATGCAATTTATGCAGAAATGGAAAGTGTGAAACAGGCTGGTGTCAGTTCTGCATGGGGCGGTAATTTACCCCCAATCGTAAAAATCCCATTGTATGACGGCGATGGAGTCAGACCATCGGGAGAGCCTTTTGGCGAAGAATGTAAGGGACATATGGTAATCACCGCATCGTCCAAGACACAACCACAGGTTGTTGACTTAAATGTACAACCGATTCTTAATCAGGCGGATGTATATAGCGGATGCTATGCGAGAGTTAATATTAACTTTTTTGCTTATAATCAGGCAGGAAATAAAGGTCTTGGATGCGGACTTAATTGCATTCAGAAAATTGCAGACGGTGAGCCGCTCGCGGGTGGAGTATCAGCACAGGAGGCTTTTGGTGGAAGTAATGCTTATCAAAATGGCACGACACCTATGCAAGGCGTACCACAGGGAGTAACAGGCGGCTCCTATATGCCAAACGCACAACAATCGCCAGCGCCGAATGCTTATGGACAAGCCGCGCAGGGCTTTAACCCATACCAGCAATTGGCACAGAGTTTTAGTCCTTGTGGACAACCAACACAAGGCTTCAGTCCAGAAATTGACCCGATATCCGGGAGACCGCCTGTAACAGGAGTAATGGGAATATAATGAGAACGCTTCACATTGATATTGAAACTTATTCATCCATAAATGTTCAGGAATCCGGGCTGTACAAATATGTACAGTCACCGGATTTTGAAATCCTTTTATTTGCATATGCTTATGATAATGCTCCGGTAAGGATTATTGATTTGGCACAGGGCGAGTGCATCCCGAGTTATGTGCTTGCAGATTTAACAAATGCAGAGGTTATTAAAACGGCTCATAATGCGGCCTTTGAATATTACGCACTTAGCAAGTTTTATTTAACAAACTTAGAACAGTGGCATTGCACCATGATACATGCATTGTATTGTGGTTTTCCTGCATCTTTGGCAGATGTTGGCAATGCTCTGAATTTTTCACAGGATAAGAAAAAAATGGGTATCGGTAAAGCCCTTATTAAATATTTTTGTGTTCCCTGCGCTGCCACAAAGACAAACGGGGGAAGAACAAGAAACTATCCGAGACATAATCCTGCTAAATGGGATTTGTTCAAACAGTATTGCTTGCAGGATGTTGTGACGGAACGAGAAATTGACAAGATTTTATCCAGATATCCGGTACCGGTAGAGGAACACAATAACTGGGTGTTAGACCAGATTATTAACATTCAAGGTACTGCGGTTGATATGCAGCTTGTAGAAGGCGCGCTCGCGATTTCCGAACAGATAAAAGATGAGCTTTTAGGAAAAGCAAAAGCATTGACTGGATTAGATAATCCGAACAGCGTAGCACAATTAAAGGAATGGATTGCTAATAATTCGGATTTGCAGCTTGATAACCTAAATAAAGAAACCGTAGCGACGATTCTCGCAGAAAGTGATTCCGATGATGTCGTTACCAAAATGCTAAAGCTTCGGGCAGAGATGGGAAAAACGTCTGTAAAGAAGTATGCAGCTATGCAGACTTGTGTATGCGAAGATGGCAGGGTACGAGGTCTTTTACAGTTCTATGGTGCGAATCGTACCGGACGTTATGCGGGCAGATTAGTGCAAATTCAAAATCTTCCTAAAAACTTTTTAGGGACATTAGATACTGCAAGAGACCTGGTGAAGCATCAGAGAATCGAAGGGATTCGCATGATTTATGGAAATGTGCCTGATACCTTGTCGCAGCTTATCCGTACCGCTTTCATACCGGGAGGGGGATGTCATTTCTGTGTAGCGGATTTTTCGGCTATTGAGGCAAGGGTTATTGCATGGCTTGCCGGTGAGCAGTGGAGACTTGATGTATTCCGTACACATGGCAAGATTTACGAAGCCTCGGCAAGCACCATGTTTGGCGTACCGCTCGAGACGATTGTAAAAGGAAACCCTAATTACAAACTACGTGCAAAAGGTAAAGTTGCAGAGCTCGCACTCGGTTACGGTGGTGGTAAGGGGGCATTGATTGCTATGGGCGCGCTAAACATGGGACTGTCCGAGGAAGAATTACCGGATATTGTAAAGAGATGGAGACAAAGTAGTCGTAGAATTTGTGATTTCTGGTATGCCGTAGAACGTGCAGCGCGGGAAGCGGTTGAATGGGGTGTGATTACAACACTGCCATGTGGGGTGACTTTTAGCAGAGATGAGAACTTTTTGTTGATTCAGCTACCTTCTGGAAGATCTCTTTTTTATAATCGTCCGGAACTTAGACCGAATGAACGCAATAACAAAGAGATATGGTTTTACGGTGTCAATCAGAAAAACCGTAAGTGGGAACCTATTTCTACATGGGGCGGTAAATTGGTGGAAAACATAGTGCAGGCAGTATCACGCGACTTGCTGTGTAATGCCATAAGTAATCTAATGAGCGCAGGCTATAAAATCAATTTTCATATCCACGATGAGGTTATTCTGGAAGTACCGGACAATGATACAACCAAAAACCTTGAGGATGCAATCAGACGGATGTGTGCGCTGCCTAAATGGGCAAACGGCCTTCCGCTAAATGCAGATGGGTTTGATAATGCCTTATAT
>CAYVUF010000060.1:0-10038 GCA_964454605.1 uncultured Bacteroides sp. | reverse complement strand
TTCCTATACTCAATAATACGAATACCAATTTTTTTCCATATTTTTCCACTATCTTGTCAATCATTTCTCACTTACCATTCTCATCATTCCTACTCACACAAAGCAGTAATCATCTTCGTAAAATTCTTCTCTACCTGTCCTGTTTCATACTTCTCTAGAAATAGCTTTCTTACTTCTGGCTGATAGGACTCCGACACAGCATTTGCGAAAATCATATTGATTCTGGCAACATATTCCTCTGCTGTATTGCACCGATAAATTCCTTTCACTCCCTCTACTTCATAACCTTCTAATGCTTCGTTGCTTGCTAAAATGATACGTCCATACATCATTGCTTCTGCTGTTTTTACTTTCATACCAGAACCATATTGAATCGGCATAATAACAACAGCATGCCGATAATAATATTCTTCTGTATTTTCCACCGTTCCGATTACCTTTACGTTATGATATTTTTCATACTCTTCCTTTTTATCTTCAAATCCTTTACCCACAATGTTTAAAACAATTCCTGACAATTTCGGCATTACATTTTCTATAAACCATTCCACACTGATTCGATTGGGTGCAAAAGAACTTCCTAAAAACAAAATTTCTTTTTTGAAATTATTTCTTAGCTTCTTACTATCAAATGTATCTTCAAAAGTAACTGGTAAATAAAAATCTACCTTTCTTCCGTATAACGTTTCAATTCTTTCAGCATCTCTTTGATTAAGGCATCCAATTGCATCTGCCTTTTTAATCGCATACCTTTCATTGATACTAGTAGCCAGAAGAGATGGCAAAAAATGTAATCCTTCATTTTTAACTTTATGAAATGAATAATCAAGTTCCACATTATGGAAAAAGACAATTGTCTTTTCCGCAATTTGTTTTCTTAACAATTTTCCTAACGTTGAACTATCCACAAATAATAAATCAGCCTTCTCTGCCTGTAAAATCTTTATAATCTTCCTTTCATCCCATGGCAAATATTTTCGGCACCCCGCCATTGCCGATAATAATATTTCCATTTTATTTTCCGGCAATCTGAACAATAAAGCATCCTTTGTACACAAGGCATGCTTTTTCGTACGAAAAAGTCCTAATTTGACAGACTTTTCGTTAAAAATCTCTTTCAACAAATCATAATTTCTTCTGGTAACCTTCACACCACCATTTCCTCGAATGTCAAAAAAATCATGTGGAGTAATAAACAATACTTTTTCGCCCATCATTTCTTCCTTCATTGCTGTCATTCCTATTCTCGCATACTCTCTATATCTCGTTAGTGCGCTCTGTACACTCTATTTTTTATTTGATACAAAATACAAATGATTCCAAATAAATGCAAATTGACAATACAACCTAAGATTCTTTCTTTCAAAGGCCATTCCTTGTCCAATCTTACATGCTTCCTTGCACTCAGAAAGGGTTCAGAATAAAAAGCATTCCTGTATTCCTTTCTTCTAGTGAAAAATGACTTTTGATTATCTGCATGGCAGAAATCAATCATAGAATCAATCATAAATCTTCTATATATTGCATTGTAATATAATTGTCTAAAAGACTCATCTTTCTCTCTTTTTTCCAGAAATTCTCCTATCTGTTCATATTGTTTTCGAATGATTGGTATGATGTCTGGATTATACTTATGCCTTGCTGATGTTGCTGTTATTCTGTAATGATAAAATGCCTGATTAAAATAAAGTCCCTTCTGTGCGTATTCAAGTACCTCCAAATTAAATAAATGGTCTTCCCCTTTTACCATACCGACTGGAAAACGTATTTCGTACTGATTAAGTAATTTTCGATTATATACCTTTGCCCATGGAGAACCCACAGAAGTAAACCGACACATTGGTGTATGCAAAACTGCTTTCTGCATAAATTCCAGTCTTTCTTTGTCATATTCCACACAAATTCCTTCCTGCACCTGTTCTTGTATATGTTTCTTGGTACGTTTCTCGGATTCCTCACAAAAGGTAAAAAAACAAATATCAATATCATCCTGCAAAACGTGATTTAATTCCACACACATTTGTGTATCTACCCAATCATCTGCATCTACAAAAATAATCCATTCTCCTTTTGCTTCATCTATACCTCTATTTCTGGCAACTGATACACCTTGATTCTTCTGATGAATCACTCGAATTCTGTCATCTTGTTTCGCACAGACTTCACAGATATTTCCACTCTTATCATCCGAGCCATCATCAATCAGTATGATTTCTATGTCTTGATAAGTTTGAGAAACCAGACTGGTAATACACTCCTCTACATACTTTTCCGCATTATAAATAGGTACTACGAAACTTATCATAACTCCCTCACTATTTTACATAATTTATCTTGTGAAAAATCTTTCTGACGACCCGGTTTGTCGTTATGAAAAATTCTCGCTGTCTATTTTTCACGTTCTCACATACATTATCACTTGTGAACAATTTTCTTTCTGCTACACAAAACACCGGTTTCCCAGAATATCTGCAAATTTCCGCTGCCTGTTGACAATCATATTCAAAAAATAAGATGCATTTGGATTTCTTATATATTTCAGCTTTTTGATTCGTCAACGCAAGATTCTCATAATCAATAGCATACTTCTGCAACCAACTTATGATTTCCTCTTTACATTTTTCTGGTCTGTCTGTTATCAGACATCCAATTTTCTGAGTCGGCAGCATTTTAGGACTCATATCTGCTACACTTTCCTGTCTATCATTCCCATACGGTAATTGCTGATAATCTTCACAAATAATTCCATCCATATCAATACAGCAATATTCCAAAGCCCAGTGATGCATATAATTCCATTCAAACATTCTAGGCTGTTCACATATCTCAAAATAAATATCAACCAACCTTTTACTCGTTGTCAAAACATAAACAGCCAAAAAGGTAACTTGCTGAGTTACATTCTTTTCTTTCAACAATTCTTTGGCTTCTCTGACAGCCTTACCGCTGCTTACACTATCATCAACAACCAGTACATGTCTGGCTTCATCAACAGATTTAATCCATGTTCTGCATTTACGTGTTGTACCACTCTTTAAATCACTTCTGTTTACAAAACTGTTGATATCGGTAAATGGTAAGTTCAAATACAATGCTAATATATTTGCAACCATTGTTCCGCTTCTTGGAATGCCTACAATTAAGTCAATATCTCTTGGTATTTTATGCAAATTTCTGACCATACAATCGGTTAACTCTTCATATGTTTTAAAATTCATCTTGAGTTCCTTCCAAATAAATACACTTTTTTATGTTTATCGTCCCTCATCCATCCCTCTCTGCCAGATTGCCTCATACTCAGCTTTTCTTGTATGATACTGGGTATCCTGCAATATCTTTCTGTTGGCTGCTATCACATCTGCAACCAAACCTATCATAAAGGTCAGAAATCCTATTATAATCAGCGTACAACCTAATATCAGGGATTGTACATGTCCGCCTCCATTGCCCATCGCATAATAAAAAATAAAACGAATCGCATATATCAAACCTAGCAGCGTAGGTAAACTTGCCAGATAAGTAAAACATTTTAATGGCTTGTACATCATATATGCCCGTAAAATCGTCAGCATACTCTTTTTCACATATCCCCAGATACTATGAAATAATCTGGAAGGGCGAAGCTCGCCATTGGTACGAATAGGCACACTGGTAATTGCCATACGCTCTCTCCCCGCCTGTACAATCGTTTCCAGTGTATAGGTATAATCATTTACCACATTGATGTGCAAGGCAGCCTCTCTGGAAAAAGCACGAAAACCGCTTGGTGCATCCGGGATATCCGTATTGGATGCCTTACGCACTGCCCAACTTCCCAAATGCTGTAATTTTTTCTTCACGAATGAAAAATGCTCCGTTTCATCAATCGGTCTGGCTCCAACTACCATATCCGCTTTTCCATCCAGAATTGGCTGAATCAGCTTCTGAATATCTGCACCACAATACTGATTGTCTGCATCCGTATTGACAATGATATCTGCACCGTTCCTTAAACACGCATCCAGTCCAGCCATAAACCCTTTTGCAAGACCCTTATTCTGTTTAAAATTGACCACATGCTGAACGCCCCATCTTTTTGCCACTTCGACCGTCTTATCCTGGCTTCCGTCATTGATAATCAAATATTCAATTTCATCAATGTCATCCAAATGCTTGGGCAAATCATTTAGTGCAATTTCTAATGTTTCGGCTTCGTTATAGCATGGAATCTGAATTATCAGCTTCATCCTTCGTTTCCTTCTTTCTATCCCATAGTAATCCTGTTATATACGCCCTTTTCGCATCAATCATTGTCAGGTACACGAAATAGGACAAAATCATTACTTTCTGTACATTTTTCAAAGTCTTGCTCTATTTTATCCAGATACTCACTATCTTTATCCGCAATCAGAAAACCTTCCTGTGGCAACATCACTTGTAACTTTTCCCATCCCATTTCCTGTGGCAGTGTATCTTCCTTTATCACATGAATGGGATTTTCCTGAAGCATAAACTGTACTAAATCTATATATGCCTGTCCGCCGCAATACAGATAACATACCGAGGTCATAGAATTTTCTTCTACAACGTCCTGGGTTTCCTGAACCTCCTCAATGCAATTATAAATTCTTAGTTTTTCATAATTTCCTTCACCAAATACATAAACATATTTTTCTATCAGAACAAAAGCAAGTAGTGTTTCAAGAGTTAAAAGCATGGCAATAGCCAATCGATCTTTCCGCCATCTGACACCACACCAAAGGCTACTTGCTACTATTACTATAAGAAGTACACCAAACAAAAAGGCTTTGCTAAACTCTGGTATTATCTGATATTCTCTCTCATTGGACAGGTAGCTGATACCTGCTGCAAAATACCCCTGCATAACGGATAAATTGCTTGTTACCGCCCCATATAAACTAATCAGCCACAAGAGCAACGAAATACCTATCTGTATCAAAACTGTTTTTACTGGTTGCCGCCCTTGTAAAAAAACCAAAATCCCTATTCCCATCAAAATGGGCAACAGATAATCGTTATATCTGCCGTAAACAAATCCATCCACCCTTCTCGGATTCCATGTAAAAATAGCTGATACGCCAAGTTGTCCGCATACGGATAAAAATAAAAATAGAAAAAAATATGTTTTTTTCATTATTTGTCTGACAATATACCACATGGCAATATAAAAAAGACCATAGCTTGCCATCCCCATATAATAAATCTTTCCAACAAGGCTGATAAACAACTGTACTATTCCATCCATGGTAAAGAATTGTTTGATTTTTTTAATCTGTCCACCATAATTATTTATGGAAAGAACTGCTGCATCCGCAGTTGCATATACTGACTCATAAACATAATGTTTGATTGTTTCTCCAATCACAAATCCACAAATCAGAACTATGACATATACAAATAGTTGTTTTTGTATTTTTTTCTCTTTCCATGTATATGCAAAAAAAATTAAAACAGCAGCAATAACAACTCCTACGGTGCGCATATGTACAAAATATAAATAAAGAAGTGCCATTAGTAAGAAAATTCCTCTGTGCAACTTCGGTTTTTCAAAATAATTCACAAACAAACAACAGATAACCAAATAGAGAAAAAATAACAGATTTTCCACCAAAGTCATCTGCATATAGAAAATCCAGACCGGATAAAAGGAAGACATACAAAGTGCAGCTATCGCATCTTTCTCCTGTAATTTATACGACACATTCTGCTCCATGTCTGAATTGAGCCATTCCAATACTTTGCATAAAATTTTCCACAATAAAAAAAAGGAGAAACATTGCAGTATCATATTTACAAACACTGCTGCTCTATATGCTGCGATTCCACCTTTACATAAAAGAAGAATCGGACATAAAATTAAACCATAACCAAAAGAATAATAAGAGCTCAAGGATGCACACTCTGACCAGTCATAGCCAATCCATTCTGCTGCACATGCCCAATATCCAAATTCATCTGGGTAAATGGAAAAACCATATATCTTTCGAATACTATATTGATATAAACAGAAAAGAAGCAAACATAAAATCACAAGGTACTGGGAGAAGAAAACATTTCTTCTCCCAACTTTCATTGGCCTTTTCACTAAATTAGTATTTAATGATTGCATATGCACCCTGTCCACCTGTTGTATTGAAAGTAACAGTATTCGGATTTGTGTCAGTATCTTCCAAAATTGTCACTGCTCCACCTGGACGTACACAAATAACCGCAAAGGTTTTTCCATCCTGTGCAAATGATTTCGGGATACCGAATTTCATAGTAATTTCTGCTCCGTCTGACGGAAGTAAACTAAACTTACCATTGCTCATCTTGCCAAGTTCTACGTTTACATATGGTCCAACTACTGCACCCATAGATGCTGCTGCCTGGTCAATTGCTGCTGCAGCAAGCGGGCTCTTTTTTGTATCCATGTTATAGATTCTTGCATATGGCTTCTCACCTGCTGTAAGTCCATAGTTAGCTGCAATATTTGCAACACTTGTTGTAATAGCAGTACCATTAACACAGGTTGCCATATAAACACCTGCTAATGTTGTTTTTGTGCCAGCAACAGAACTTGTTGTAGGAATTTCTGCAATGCTGCTTACAGAACCATTCCCAGATTCTTCAACTGCTGCATTTACAATTTCAATGACTTTTTCTTCTGTACCGCCACCTGCTGCTCCACTTCCCACAGAGCTATTGCTTGCCAGTACACTCATGGATGGTGTTGCAATAAGTGATACTGCCAATGCACCAGCCATAATTTTCTGAATGAATTTTGCTTTCATCCTTCTCTCCTCCTTGCTTCTCTTTTTAACAATAGCATTTTTTCTTTAAAACGCTATTATCAATAGCATCATAATTATAATACGCTATCAGCAATATATTTTCAAGTATTTTTTTCTGATAAAATCAATATATTACTGTTTAGAGGTACACAATCATCTTTTGATGATTTAAAACTGTTGCCATATATACACAATGCAAGAAAGGTGGATTATTAAGTGTCAGAGAAAAGTCTAGCGCAATATTTAAAAGAACTTCGCAAATCCTATAACTATTCACAGGAATTTGTTGCATCACAGTTGTTCATCACTAGACAAACCTATTCTCATTATGAAACAGGGCGTATTACTCCTCCTGTAAATTCTCTTAATAATTTATCCCGGCTATATCATATTCCCATGGAAAAATTCTTAGAATTTACAACCAACTATACGGCTCCTGAACCTTCCACGAATGATTCTATACAGGAAATTCTATTAGACAGTGATTTGAGCAGATTTTTAGAATATATCGGTGCTCCTGAGAATACAAAGAAATTCAAATCTTTAGACAGGCAGGAAAAACTTTTTCTTTACTATTACCAGCTTTTAGATGCTCGTGACAAAGAAGATATTCTTGCTTTTATGAGGGTCAAATGTCACAACCGACAAAAAAATAAATAACAAAAAAACTCTGTACTATGCCTTTTTGCATCATGCAGAGTTTTCCTTTTATAAAATCAACCCCATTTACTCAATCAAATCAGTAGTCTTGCCAGTAGAGCCAGAAATTGGTGTTCCATAAGGGATCTGAAAGAACCTCAGATGTTTTTTTGCCTTCCAATTCTTTTTCCGGTGTAATAAGTAATTTGGATAATGCCAGTGCCGATAATATAAGCAGATTTTTTATCCACGTCCTTTGGTTTCTCTGGATGGGCAAAAGATTCATAAGTTCCTGCTGAGTAATACATATTGAAAACCTCCTGTGTTTTAATTTATGTCCTTATTATAGCGAAATCAGAAGGCTTTCCAATAAACACAAAATGCCCCATGATAAAATTTTTATCATGAGGCATTCAACTGTATAAATTTTTATCAACTTATTCCAAATGACAATATCAGACTGCAAAACGATTAACGATTTGTTCCGGTTCTTCCCGCATATCTTCTTTTATCCAGTCTAACATCAATCCTACGAAAACATATCCATACACCTGGGCAATAAATTTTTTGTCTTCATCGCGTACCAGTTTACTGTCGGTTTCTTCGTTACTAATGTTAAGTACCAGATGATCCACCAATGGCTGCAAATAACGTTCTACCTGCTCCAATGCACGTTTTATCGTCTGTGACATAAAGTATTCCTTTCCTCTGTCCTTATTCTGCTTTCTTAGCTACCTTACCGCGCATAATATACCAGAACGCACTGGCAAGACAGATAGAAGAATAAGTACCGCAAACAATACCTGCAATCAGAGGCAGTGCAAATTCTTTAATGGAAGATACACCAAATACCTGCAACGCTGCTACCATAAAGAAGGTAGTCAGAGAAGTAAATACACTTCTGGATATCGTCTGTGAAATACTCTTGTTTACAACCTGTGTTATGTCTTCTTTTCTTGACATTGATGCCATATTCTCACGAATACGGTCAAAAATAACTATCGTTGCATTGATTGAGTAACCAACAATCGTAAGCATACATGCAATAAACGTATTACCAACAGACACTCTTACTGCTGCATAGAATGCCAAGACAACAAGAACGTCATGCAGCAGAGCCATTACTGCACCTGCGCCAAAGCAGATATCTTTAAAACGGAACCAGATATAAATCAGCATACAGATGGTTGCTGTTAAAATAGCAATGATAGCATCTGATTTCATTTCAGAACTTACCGTTGCACTAATTGTTTCTGCTGTAATGGATTCCTCTGCTACTCCAAAATTGGTTACCATGACATTAGTAAATTCTTCTCTTTCTTCTACATCCAGAGTTCTTGTTTTAATAATAATCTCATTCGAACCTGCCACTTTCGTTGTCTGCACATTACCATCACCAGTAATTTCTTCAATCAACGGTATAATCTGGGCATCAATTTCTTCAATCGTCATATCTTCATTCAGAGTCACAGTAGTAGAGGTACCACCCATAAACTCAAGACTGTAATTCAGTGCAGATTTTCCGCTTGCCTGATTTACGCCCATAATCACGAAGCCTGCCAGTATCACTGCTGCAGAAACCGCAAAGAAAATTTTTCTTTTTCCAAGAAAATCGATGTTCGTTCTTTCTTTCGCAACACCATACGCCTTTACACTCTGAATACCTAGTGCATACAACGCATTTAATAAGAATTTTGTCACAAACAGCGCTGTAAACATGGACAGAATAATACCAAGTGCAAGTGTCTGGGCAAATCCCTTAATCGTACCACTTCCTCTTAATCCAAGTACAAGTGCGGCAATCAAGGTTGTAATATTACCATCCAAAATCGCAGACAAGGCTTTGGAAAAACCAAGTTTAATGGCAGACTGTACGGTTTTTCCAGTAGCCAGTTCTTCCCGGATACGTGCAAAGATAATCACATTGGCATCAACTGCCATACCAATGGAAAGAATGATACCTGCAATACCTGGAAGCGTTAACGTAATTTCAAAGGCATCCAGTAAGATAACCACCAGTGCGGTATACAAGCACAGTGCAAGACTGGCTGCAATACCCGGCACATAATAAACTGCAATCATAAAAATAACGACTAAAGCAAAACCTACTGCTGCTGCCAGCAAGCTGGTACGAATCGCATCCGAACCAAGCTGTGCACCAACCACGTTAGAACGAAGTTCTTCCAATTCCAGTTTCAAGCCACCAATACGGATTGTGGAAGCAAGCTGTTCTGCTTCTTCATAAGAATTTTGTCCTGTAATTACAGCATTTCCGTCTGTAATAGCTGCCTGTACTCTTGGTGCACTGATAATCTCACCATCATAATAAATCGCAATGGTTTCCCCTGCTTCATAGGCTTTGCCTGTTGCATCTGCAAATGCCTGCTTCCCATCATTTGTTAACGAAAGCTGTACCACATATTCTGAATTGCCCATGTTGTCCTGCTGACTGCCTGCCTGGGCACTATCCACTTCATTACCAGTCAGAACTACCGAACCATCTGCCTGCAATTCTTCCAGAGTTTTGGTTAACTGATACATAACAATCAGATTACCATCCTCATCGACTCCGTATGCAGCTTCATAATTCTGATTGCCTTCACTGTCCGTCTGGGCAATAAAATAC
>CAYVUF010000059.1:0-10062 GCA_964454605.1 uncultured Bacteroides sp. | reverse complement strand
GGATAAGTTTATCGATGGTAAAATTGATATTCTTGGTGTTCTGGTGGCAGCCGGTATGGCAGCTTCTCGTTCTGAAGCACGTCGTGCAGTGGAACAGGGGGGGGTTACAGTAAAAGGCGAGAAAGAAGCGGATATTAAGAAATGTTACACCAAAGAGGAAATCGCAGCAGAAGAATTTATTGTGAAAAAGGGCAAAAAGAGCTTTAAGAAAATTATCGTAGAGTAAAGAAAAAAACTTCGTGGAAATACAGATAGGGAAAGGCAGGAACAACATATGGGAAATCAGGAAAGAACACTTATGTCATACACACCGGATATTAAGGTGCTCGATTGTACTTTGAGAGATGGCGGTCTGGTAAATGATTTTTATTTTACAGATGAATTTGTAAAAGATTTATATCAGGCAAATCTGAAAGCCGGCGTTGACTATATGGAATTTGGTTACAAAGCTTCTAAGGATATGTTCGATGTCAACAAATATGGAAAATGGAAATTCTGTAATGATAAAGATATTCGCGAAATCGTAGGCGATAATAAAACAGACATGAAAATTTCGATTATGGCAGATGTGGGCCGATGCGATTATCGGAAAGATATCCTGAACAAGAAAGACAGTCCGATTGATATGATACGTGTGGCTACCTATATCAATACTATTCCAGCGGCTGTTGCCATGATTGAAGACTGTACGAAAAAAGGATATGAAACGACGGTTAATATTATGGCAATTTCAAAGTCTAATGATATTGATATTGATGCAGCGTTAGAACTGCTTTGCAAGAGCAGCGTTGGCTGTGTCTATCTGGTAGACAGCTATGGTTCTCTTTACCCGGAGCAGGTTAGAAGACTTTCTGACAAATATCTGGAGGTGGCAGACAAATATGGGAAAAAGGTTGGTATTCATGCGCATAATAACCAACAGCTTGCTTTTGCAAATACCATTGAAGCGGTTATCAGAGGCGTAAGTTACCTGGATGCAACTGTAAGCAGTCTGGGAAGAGGCTGCGGTAATTGTCCTAGTGAATTGCTGCTTGGTTTCTTGAAAAATCCAAAATACAATATCAATCCATTGCTGAAATTCATTGAACAGCATATTGTTCCATTAAAAGAATCAGGAGTGGAATGGGGATATGATATTCCATATTTGTTAACGGGTATTCTGAATCAGCATCCGAAAACAGCGATTCAGTTTATGAAGGAAGATAGAAAAGATTATCATGATTTCTATTTAGAATTACTGGAGAATGTTTAAAAGATAGTTTTATACAGCATGGAAAAACGGGTATTTCCGCATCAGGAGATACCCGTTTTGATGTGCAGTTTGCAGAAGATAACATTCAGACTTCTGTATTTGTTGCTCCATATATTTTAGTAAGATTTTCCATACGTGCCCCCATATTGACCAAAAGAGCATCCAGAATCGTAATGGCTGCCATGGACTCAACGACTACGACAGCGCGAGGAACGATTACCGGGTCATGTCTTCCCTGAATGGATATTTCGATGTTTTCCCCTTGTCTGTTAACAGTCTTCTGGGGACTGAAAATAGAAGGAGTAGGTTTGATATGGGCACGAAGCAGAATTTCAGAACCGTCACTCATACCGCCTAAAATACCGCCGGAATGATTTGTGACTTTTGTCACTTTATGGTTTTGCATTGTAAAAGCATCATTGTTTTCAGAGCCTATGCTTGAGGAAACTTTGATACCATCACCAATTTCAACTGCTTTCACAGCACCGATGGACATTATCGCTTTGGAAAGCTCTGCATCCAGTTTGTCAAAAACAGGTTCGCCCAGTCCAGCAGGGCAGCCTTCTATTTTACACTCAACAATACCACCGGCAGAATCATAGTTTTTCATACAATCCTCCAGATAGGATTCTGCTTTTCGGGATGCCTCATAGTCTGGCATACAGGTTGGTGTTGAAGCAAGTGCCTGTAAATCAAAAGCAGTATCATCTATGAAAATAGGACCGATGGAACGAGCATATGCGGTAAGTCGGATGCCGAGAGAAGCCAGAATCTTGGAAGCAATGGCTCCGGCAGCGACACGTCCGATGGTTTCTCTTCCAGAAGAACGTCCCCCGCCCCGATAGTCGCGGAAACCATACTTGGCATCAAAGGTATAATCAGCATGACCGGGACGATAGTAGCTTGCAATTTCACTGTAATCACCGGAACGTTGTGAAGTGTTGCGAACCATTAAAGAAATGGGAGTTCCAGTGGTTTTTCCTTCGAAAACACCAGACAGAATTTCCACTTCATCGGCTTCTTTTCTGGGAGTGGATATTTTAGTCCTGCCAGGTTTCCGTCTGTCCAGAAATGCCTGAATATCTGCTTCACAAAGAGGCAGACCAGAGGGACAGCCATCCACAACAACACCCAGTGCCTTTCCATGGGATTCCCCCCATGTTGTGATTTGAAAAAGTTTACCGTAAGATGAACCAGCCATATGAAAAATTCCTTTCCGTTTTTATTACGGGTAAAAGTATACCATAATTTTAAGGATATGGAAAGAAAAGTGTATTTTTCGCGCTTTTTTTCCAATTTACATAACAAAAAGTATGTACAAATGGGAATTATATGCTATGATATAAATTAAGTTTTTATGTGTCGAAAGTATCAGAAGACCGATAATAGTGTACAGGAAATAGCGGAGAACAGAATGAGAAAAACATTTCGGGAAAAAGTCATGTTTAAGTGCATGAGGATTGCAAAAAAATACAAATTATTAAAATATCCGAGTCTTTTGATGATGATGTTATTATTAGGCGGATATTATATTTGCAGGTATTTTCAGACAAATGGAAAGCGGTATGCCGGAATTGCTTTTGCGTTACTGTTCTTTATGTCAAGCTGTAGTTTTTCCTTTGCTGTTTTTTCCCAACAGACAGCGTTCATCAGTACGCAGGAAACCTATAATGCGGTTGTGGAAGATTCGGATGTAGCTTTAGCAGTAGAAAAAACAGTAGCACCAGAGGATAGCGTTCTGCTGGAATTTGACGAAGAAGAGATTTTGAAGGAATATGAAAGTGAAGAAGATTTCACAAATGTGGATTCCTATACATTAGATGATATTCTGGAAGACAAAGAAGAACAGACTGCTTACGAGATACAGAGTGAAACCGTAGAAGAAACGAGTACGGCACCTGTGTTTGAAAAAGAGGACTGGCGGCTTCTGCTGGTAAACAAGCAGCATCCGATACCGGAAGATTATACCTTTACTTTGGGCACAATCAAAGGCAGTATGCAATGTGATGAAAGAATTATTTCAGATATATTTGCAATGCTTCAGGCGGCGAAAAACGATGGGGTGAATCTGGCAATTTGTTCACCATATCGTGATTTGAACAGGCAGGAAATTCTTTTTGATAGAAAAATAACGCTGTATATGGGGCAGGGATATTCCTATATGGAGGCCTATAAGACAGCATCTCAGACGGTTACAATACCGGGAGCCAGTGAACATCAGCTTGGACTGGCGCTGGATATTTTCTCGGATACCTACACATCTCTGGATGAAGGATTTGGAGATACAGAAGCAGGAAAATGGCTGGCAGAGCATAGTTGTGAATATGGTTTTGTACTGCGTTATCCGAAGGGAAAAGAATATATTACAAGCATTGAGTATGAACCCTGGCATTTCCGCTACGTAGGGAAAGAGGCGGCAACGGTTATGACACAGGAGAATATTTGTCTGGAAGAATTCTGGGACAGATATTTATGACAACAAATGGAGATATAGGATATGTATAAGATTTTAAAACAGGAAGGGAATGCAAAAAGAGGAGAATTTCAGACCGTACATGGAGTTGTGCAGACACCTGTATTTATGAACGTAGGAACGGTGGCGGCGATAAAGGGTGCAGTTTCTACGGAGGATTTGGAACAGATAGGAACACAGATTGAATTATCCAATACCTATCATCTGCACGTCAGAACGGGAGACAAACTGATTAAAGAATTTGGGGGACTGCATAAGTTTATGTCATGGAACAAGCCGATTCTGACAGACTCCGGCGGCTTTCAGGTTTTTTCGCTGGCAGGACTCCGGAAAATCAAAGAAGAAGGGGTTTATTTCCGTTCTCACATAGATGGAAGAAAAATTTTTATGGGACCGGAAGAGAGTATGCAGATACAGTCGAATCTGGCATCTACCATAGCAATGGCATTTGATGAATGTCCGTCCAGTGTAGCAGACAGAACTTATGTGCAGAATTCGGTTGAGAGAACGACCAGATGGCTGGCACGCTGTAAAACAGAAATGAGCCGGTTGAATGCTCTGGAGGATACCATCAATCCGAAACAGATGCTGTTTGGTATTAATCAGGGGGCAATTTTTGATGATATCCGTATTGAACATGCCAAACGTATTTCAGAAATGGAACTGGATGGGTATGCACTTGGTGGTTTAGCGGTTGGCGAAACCCATGAACAGATGTATCACATCATTGAAGAAACAGTACCATATCTTCCAAAAGACAAGCCTACTTATCTGATGGGAGTAGGAACACCAGCGAATATTCTGGAGGCAGTAGAAAGAGGCGTAGACTTTTTTGATTGTGTATATCCGACTAGAAATGGAAGGCATGGACACTTGTATACCAATCATGGTAAAATCAATTTGTTTAATGCAAAATATGAATTGGACAGCAGACCAATTGAAGAAGGTTGTGGATGCCCAGTGTGCAAAAGAGGATATTCCAGAGCTTATATCAGACATTTGTTAAAAGCTAAGGAAATGCTGGGAATGCGTTTCTGTGTTCTGCACAATCTGTATTTCTATAATACGATGATGACGGAAATCAGAGATGCACTGGATGCAGGAAATTTTGCAACCTACAAGAAAGCCAAATTGGACAATATGCAGGCAGGAGAATCATAAAAAGAATCTAAAATACTTGTTTTCTTGTCTTAATTTGTGTATGATATGCTTTAGGTTATTATAAAAATGGAGGAGAATGAAATATGGGAATCTTATTAAATGGAGAAGCTGCAGCGGGCAGTGGAATTATCATGCTTATCTACATTGTGCTCATTGTTGCATTTATGTATTTTGTGATGATTCGCCCACAGAAGAAAGAGCAGAAGAGAATGGCTGCTATGCTTTCTGAACTTGCAGTAGGTGATTCTGTTTTAACAAACAGTGGTTTTTATGGAATTGTGATTGATATTACAGATGATACAGTAATCATTGAATTTGGTAATAACAAAAACTGTCGTATTCCGATGCAGAAATCTGCAATTGCACAGGTTGAAAAGGCTGATGCAGAATAAAAGAAAGAAACGTGAGTAGAATTGTGAAGCGATTCTGGGAGCGCAAGCTGCAGGGCTTGCGCTTTTTCTTAAGAAATTACAGTGTGAAATAATTGAAATATCAGATATAAGTCAAAAAGAAAGGTGTGGTAGAAGAATGGAATTGAATATTACCTGTATTCCGGGAGATGGAATCGGACCTGAAATCGTAACAGAAGCAAAGAAGGTTCTGGATGCCGTAGCAGCAAAGTACGGACATACCATGAACTATACAGACATTTTAATGGGTGGGGCATCCATAGACGTACATGGTGTTCCATTGACAGAAGAAGCCATTGCAACTGCGAAAAGTGCAGATGCAGTACTTATGGGTTCTATCGGCGGCGATACTACCACGTCCCCATGGTACAAATTAGCACCTAATTTAAGACCGGAGGCAGGTCTGCTTGCACTTAGAAAAGCATTGAATCTGTTTGCCAATTTAAGACCAGCTCTGTTATACGAAGAGTTAGCAGAAGCCTGCCCTTTGAAGAAGGAAATTTCTGCTGCAGGTTTTGATATGATGATTATGAGAGAACTTACCGGAGGTCTTTATTTCGGAGAACGTAAAACGGTAGAGGAAAATGGTGTATGGAAGGCAACGGATACACTGACTTATGATGAAAATGAGATTCGCAGAATTGCTGTGAAAGGTTTTGATATTGCCATGAAGAGAAAGAAAAAAGTAACCAGTGTGGACAAAGCAAATGTGCTGGATTCTTCCCGTTTATGGCGTAAGGTAGTAGAAGAAGTAGCCAAGGATTATCCAGAGGTTACATTAGAGCATATGTTGGTGGATAACTGTGCGATGCAGTTGGTAAAAAATCCGGCACAGTTTGATGTTATTTTAACAGAGAATATGTTTGGTGATATTTTATCCGATGAGGCAAGTATGGTAACCGGTTCTATCGGTATGCTTTCTTCTGCAAGCTTAGGTGCAACCAAGCTGGGACTTTATGAGCCAAGTCATGGTTCCGCACCGGATATTGCAGGACAGGATAAGGCAAATCCTATCGCAACCATTCTTTCTGCGGCAATGATGCTTCGTTATTCCTTTGATTTAGAGGAAGAAGCAGATGCCATTGAAAATGCAGTAAAGCAGGTTCTGAAGGATGGATACCGCACCGTAGACATTATGGCTGAGGGAATGACTCAGGTAGGAACTGCCAAGATGGGAGATTTGATTGTAGAGCGTATTTAATCGTTTTTATAGGAGGTAAGCATATGAGAAGTGATGCAGTAAAGAAGGGAATGGCCACAGCGCCACAGCGTTCCCTGTTTAACGCGTTAGGACTGACAGAAGAAGAATTATCTAAGCCTTTAGTAGGTATCGTAAGTTCTTATAATGAGATTGTACCGGGTCACATGAACCTGGATAAGATTGTAGATGCAGTAAAGACGGGGGTTGCCATGGCTGGCGGTACTCCAATCGTATTCCCTGCAATTGCCGTATGTGACGGTATTGCGATGGGACACACTGGTATGAAGTATTCCTTAGTTACCAGAGATTTGATTTGTGATTCTACTGAGTGTATGGCAATGGCACATCAGTTTGATGCTTTAGTAATGGTTCCAAACTGTGACAAAAATGTACCGGGACTTTTAATGGCAGCTGCCAGATTAAATATTCCAACTGTATTTGTCAGTGGTGGCCCAATGCTTGCCGGTCATGTACAGGGTAAAATGACCAGTCTTTCTTCTATGTTTGAAGCAGTAGGTGCTCATGCCGCTGGTAAGATGACAGAGGAAGAAGTAAATGATTTTGTATGTAATGCATGTCCTACCTGTGGTTCCTGCTCCGGTATGTATACTGCAAACAGTATGAACTGTCTCACAGAGGCAATTGGTATGGGACTTCAGGGAAATGGAACCATTCCGGCAGTATATTCCCAGAGAATTAAGCTGGCAAAGCATGCCGGTATGAAGGTTATGGAATTGTTAGAAAAGAATATTCGTCCAAGAGATATTATGACAGAGGATGCATTTATGAATGCATTGACAGTCGATATGGCATTGGGATGTTCTACCAATACCATGCTTCATTTACCTGCCATTGCTCATGAAGCAGGCGTAGATTTAAATCTTGATATTGCAAATCAGATTAGTGCAAAGACACCAAACCTGTGCCACTTAGCACCAGCTGGTCATACATATATGGAAGAGTTAAACGAAGCAGGCGGCGTATATGCTGTTATGAATGAATTGAATAAGAAAGGTCTCTTAAAGACCGATTTGATTACTGCTACTGGTAAGACAGTAGGCGAAAATATTGCAGGCTGTGAGAATAAGAATCCAGAAGTTATCCGTCCAGTTGAAAATCCATACAGTGAGACCGGTGGAATCGCAGTGCTTCGTGGTAATATTGCACCAGATTCCGGTGTAGTAAAGCGTTCTGCAGTAGTACCTGAAATGATGGTACATGAAGGACCAGCCAGAGTATTTGATTGTGAAGAAGATGCAATTGATGCAATCAAGGGTGGAAAGATTGTAGCAGGTGATGTAGTTGTTATCCGCTACGAAGGTCCTAAGGGTGGTCCAGGTATGAGAGAAATGTTAAATCCTACCTCTGCTATTGCAGGTATGGGGCTGGGCTCCAGCGTTGCCTTGATTACAGACGGACGTTTCTCCGGTGCATCCCGTGGTGCGTCTATCGGACATATTTCTCCGGAAGCAGCAGTTGGTGGTCCAATCGCTTTGATTGAAGAGGGAGATATTATTGAGGTAAATATTCCTGCAAATACTTTGAATGTGAAAGTATCTGATGAAGAGCTGGCAGCAAGAAAAGAGAAGTGGGTTCCAAAGGAGCCTAAGGTAAAGACAGGATATCTTGCAAGATATGCATCGATGGTAACTTCCGCAGATAAGGGTGCCATTTTGGAAATGAAATAATACAGAGCGTTAGCAATTTTAATGTTGACAAAATAGAATAGATACAAATCGGTGAAAATACAACCGATACTGAAATGGAGGAAAGATTCATGCAGATGACAGGTTCTCAAATCGTAATCGAGTGCCTGAAGGAACAGGGCGTTGATACAGTATTTGGTTATCCGGGAGGAGCGATATTAAACATTTATGATGAATTATATCGCCATCAGGATGAGATTAGACATATTTTAACATCACATGAGCAGGGGGCTTCCCATGCAGCAGATGGTTATGCACGTTCTACCGGTAAGGTAGGCGTATGTATGGCTACCAGCGGACCGGGAGCAACTAATTTGGTGACTGGTATTGCTACTGCATATATGGATTCTGTACCAATGGTAGCCATTACCTGTAATGTAGGTGTACCTCTTCTTGGAAAGGATTCCTTCCAGGAAGTAGACATTGCCGGTGTGACTATGCCGATTACCAAATACAGCTATATCGTAAAGGATGTAAAGGATTTGGCAAAGGCAATGCGTCGTGCATTTAAGATTGCACAGACTGGACGTCCGGGTCCGGTATTAATTGATATTGCCAAGGATGTCACAGCCAATAAGGCGGATTACAAGCCGGAGGTGCCAAAGCTGATTCCGCGTTCTACAGAGAATATTGAAGAAGCATCTGTGGAAAAGGCATTGAAGCTGATTCGCAAGGCAAAGAAGCCAATGATTTTTGTGGGTGGTGGAGCGATTCACTCCGGAGCGGACAAAGAGCTTCTTGAGTTTGTAAAGAAGGTAGATGCTCCTGTTACTGATAGTTTAATGGGAAAAGGTGCTTTTCCGGGTACAGATGAAAATTATGTGGGAATGCTGGGAATGCATGGAACCAAAACAGCTAATTTAAGTCTTGGTGAAGCAGATGTATTAATTGTTCTTGGTTCCCGTTTTTCAGACCGTGTCGTAACAGGACCTGCTAAGAATTTTGCAAAGAAAGCAAAGATTATTCAGGTAGATGTAGATGCGGCAGAAATCAACAAAAACGTTATGGTTGATGTAAGCATTATCGGTGATGTAAAGGCAGTTTTGGAGATATTCAATTCCAAACTGGAGCAGCTTTCTCATCCTGAATGGATGGAGAAGGTTATGAGCCGAAAGGCAGAAATGCCGCTTACCTACAGCAAGGACAGATTAACCGGTCCATACGTTATGGAAAAGCTGTATGAAGTAACCAATGGAGAAGCGATTATTACTACAGAAGTAGGACAGCATCAGATGTGGGCTGCACAGTATTATAAATACAGTAAGCCACGTACACTTCTTACTTCCGGCGGATTAGGAACTATGGGATATGGTCTTGGTGCTTCTTTAGGAGCAAAGGTTGCTAATCCGGATAAGACTGTAGTAAATATTGCAGGAGACGGTTGTTTCCGTATGAACATGAATGAGATTGCAACTGCAACCAGAAGCAATATTCCAATTGTACAGCTGGTATTTAACAATTCCGTATTGGGAATGGTTCGTCAGTGGCAGACCTTGTTCTATGGACAAAGATATTCTCATACCATATTAGAAGATAAGGTTGACTTTGTGAAACTGGCAGAGGCTATGGGAGCAAAGGCATACCGTATCACAAAGATGGAAGAGGTTGAGTCTGTATTAAAAGAAGCAATTTCATTAGGTGAACCGGTAGTGGTTGAATGTGTCATCGAAAATGATGATAAGGTATTCCCAATGGTTGCACCGGGAAAAGGTCTGGAAGAGTCCTTTGATGAGCAGGATTTAAAGAACAAAGAAGAGAACTAAAAGTTCCAGATGATTTCCAAACAAAAAGATGCGAGAAAACTGTGACAGCATAAGATAATGAGAACGCAGTTTTTGATAAATTACACTATTTATAAT
>CAYVUF010000058.1:3411-10106 GCA_964454605.1 uncultured Bacteroides sp. | reverse complement strand
TTGCATGGTCATTAATTGCCTGCGCCATATCCCCCAGAAAATTCCATGGTTTCACCTGCTGCAAACCAATATCAATACATTCTCTTGCTACTTCGACCAACTTCTTTGTTTCCGGTGCAACATTGCCAAACATAAACATTCGGGAAGAATCCGAAAAATACCCATTGTAAATAGTCGAAACATCTACATTTACAATATCTCCATCTTTCAGAATATCCTGTTCGGATGGGATTCCATGGCATACCTGATTATTGGAAGAGGTACAGACACTTTTGGGAAATCCCTGATAACCAAGCGGTGCAGGAATGCCACCCATTTCCACTGTTTTCTGGTGTACCATCTGGTTGATTTCTTCTGTGCTCATGCCCACTTTAATATGTTCTGCCACATAATCTAAAACAGCCACATTGATTTTGCTGCTCTCCCGGATTCCCTGTATCTGCTCTGGGGTTTTAATCATGTCATGATTAGGCACTATATGGCCTTGAAGAGAATACTGCTCTATTTTTTCATCCATTGCCATATGGCAGGTTTTGTATTTTCTGCCACTCTGACACCAACACAAATCATTTCGACCTAATTTTTTCATTTTCCACACTCCTATAATTCTTCTGTTATTTTCTCAGTATGATATTTCTACTGGCTTTCTTCCTTATCTGTTAAAATAGGCTGTCACAAAAACTGCCGGAGAATTCCAGTAAATTGTAATCTCATTGAGGGAATAACACCGGACATCATCCAAATAACATTTCATAGGTGGTGTGCCCTGTGGAATCTTTTCAATGGCAATTTCATCATAGGGTATTCCGGAAGGACCACCGCTGACCCAACCGGGCATCGGCAAATCAATCCCATCACAGGCAGTTGGTCTGTTATGAGGATTTTTATAAGCATTCTCACCATAACCTGTGACATAACTATAACCTACTGCATTGGTGCCAAGCAGATAATGCAACTGTGCCAGTGCAGTTTCTTCATACTGTTCTTTTTGCCTTCTGCTGTCAGCGGATGAAGTTTGTTCCTCCTGCTCTAGCAAAATGCAGGCAAGCACCAATAACATTCCCCTGTTTAATACCACCATATTGCTGCCCCAGACATAATCTTCCGGCTGCATAGCTGCCAGATAACCGCTTTCCTGACTGATCTTCACCAAACGTTGTGCTTCTTGCAAAACGATTGTCCGATACTCTTCTCGCAGTTCTTCTGCTACCTGTTTCTTCTTATCTGTCAGAATTGCCATCGAAGCCAGACCCGATACATCGGTCCATCCAAAATCCGTTTTGCCCAGATTTTCTCTGGACAACTCCTGCAATGCCTGTGCATATCTGTCTTCTCCTGTTGCAGCTAACATTTCTGCAGCCGCCCAGAGTCTTTCATCCTTATCACACACATCACCATATTCCCCAGTATTGCACTGTTCCGGATTTTGAAATCCTACATATTCCGGATGCTTCTCTAACCACTGCCATGCCTTCTTCGCTGCCTGCAACATTTTCTCCGCGAAATCTTTATCATAGGCTGCATACACTCTGGATGCCAGCGCCATAGAAGCCGCATAATCTGCAGTTGCCATAGAGGAAACCGGAAACAGATAAAACTGGCTTTTATCCTCCTGCGGCATCATAAAATCTGCATGTTTTGCCGAAGTCAGCTTATGATAGGCTCCGCCTTCTTCCTCCTGCATCTTAAGCATCCATTCTAGTTCATAACGACATTCGTTCAGAACATCCGGCATTCCATTTCCGCTTTCTGGTATATTGATTTCTTCCTGAAAACTTTCCGGGAAAAGCATAAAAGCATAAAGAAGATGTGCCACTGCTACGGCTGCCGGCGAAATGTATCTACCAAAATCTCCTGCATCTTAAGCATCCATTCTAGTTCATAACGACATTCGTTCAGAACATCCGGCATTCCATTTCCGCTTTCTGGTATATTGATTTCTTCCTGAAAACTTTCCGGGAAAAGCATAAAAGCATAAAGAAGATGTGCCACTGCTACGGCTGCCGGCGAAATGTATCTACCAAAATCTCCTGCATCATGCCATCCCCCATTTACTTCTTTACAAACTTCCTGATTTTCCCACAATCTTGCCTCTCCTATATGACAACAGGCATGGCTGTAAACACCTGCGTATTGTTCTTCCAAAGCACAGCCGCATCTTTGATAATACAAGGCTTTTAGTAAATCCTTCTGCATAGGCTGATAAAGTTTCTCACCAATGGTAAACCGATAAGAAACATTGCCGCTGTCATCTTTTATCTGATAAGTCCCCGGTTCTTTTACCTCAGAAAAATCAGCAATTGACAGGGTATCCTGGGAAGAAATATCGAAACCAAAGAAATCTGCTTCTTTTTCCAGAACCACTGTTTCTGTTCCCTGAACCAGTCTAACCACTGAAAAATTTCTGCCTTTCGTCAACACTGCTTTTTTGGCTGCTTCTGTTAAATATCCTACTTGATTTACTGCAATCATCGTTACCCTCCTGTTTTCATTTATAATATCTTCTGTCTTCTCCGTCATTTCACTGCAAAAGGCAGTCAGGGATGCCGACTGCCAATTGATTTCCAATGTACTATTTTGCTTCCGAAATTTTCTGAATAAGTGGTTCTGCCTGCTCCATCATGTTCGAAATATCCTCATAGAGGAATCCCTTCTCTGTCATCAGACTCTTTAATTCTTCAATATTAACCATAACCTGTGTATACTGCTCTTCGTAAGAATCCACATCTTTCTGCAAATCTCCCACCTGACCGGAACAATCTGCAATGACCTGATTGATATTTCTCTGTACGTCTTTCACTCCACTGACCGAAGTAGAAATATTTTCGAAAACTTTTTCTGTATTTTCTGTCTGCTGTTTAGAAGAATCCAGTGCTTTTCTGGCATCCTGCAAAGAGTTGGTCAAATTTTCCGAGCTTCTCTGCAACCCTTCCATGCTTTTATTCACATCTCCAACCAGTTCCTTAATATTTGCAGATAATCTGGTAACCTGGTCTGCTACTACCGCAAACCCTTTGCCATGTTCTCCTGCTCTCGCTGCTTCAATGGAAGCGTTTAATGCCAGCATATTCGTCTGGTTTGCAACACCTACAATACTTAACATGGTGTCTTTAATCTCTTCAAAGCCCTTCTGAAATTCATCATAAATCTTACCAATTTCCTCGAATTTTGCTTCCACTTCTTTGGAATTATCCTTCAATTTAGAAATATCCGTCATGGCTTCTCTGGAAACCTCAGTAACATCCTGAATAACATTACTGAATTCTTCTGACATAGAATCAATTCGCTCAAACTGCTGTTGAAACGCATCAATTGCCTGACTCACTCTGGCATTGTTCTCAATAACCTCTCCATAGGAATCACGTACTTTATCAATTTCATGTATTGTCTTAACTTCTTCTTCTACAAGCTGTTCTTTCTTTTTCATCACAAAATGACTGAGAAAGGACATGGCATGCAAAGCTGTTTTCATATCTGTTTGTTTTATTGCAACCTTTTCCGGCTCCTGTATCTGATGCTCTTTTTTTCTTCCAAACATGATTTCTCCTCCTGCTATTCGAATACAGCACAAACCATAGTTTGATTTACATGCTGATTATTGAACTGTTCTCCGCCGCCAACGATACCAGCATGTTTGCCGAGAGTTGCCATCCCTTTTGCATAAGTACCGAAATAATCCTTCTGTTCATACAACAGATAGCGGTAGATACAGTCGATAGAAAGTACCAGAGAAATGCTTTTCATTTCGGACTTGATATCATTTCTTGTTCTGATTTCCGTTTCCTCGTAATCTCCCAATTCCAGAAAATACATACAGTCATTTTGATTGATTCGCTTGTAATTCTGGATAGAACCATTTGCCTCCAGAGTCATCATGGATGCAATAAAAACCTGTTCTCCAACAACTCTTCCCATTGGATTGATTAAAACGTTATCTACGATTTTCTCTTTCGGAATCCCGATTTCCCTGCTATAAACTTCTGCTGCCGGTCTGCCATCCAGCTCCACAAGCACTTTTTGGGCAACATCTACTTTCGTTGCAAAATGTGCCACACCGCCAGCTCTCTTCTGATAAATATTTTCTTTGTATACTTTTACTTTCCCTGTGGTATTTCGAATCACTGCATAGACACAGGCATCTTCATAAAGTCCGCCATTGTATGCAACCATTCCTGTTTTTCCTTCCGGCACACCAAATACTGTGCCGCCTGCCAACTGAACCCCTTTATTTTCCAGAACAGACTGAAATGTGGTAACAAGCATTTCTTCGGAACCGGTACAAAATTCAATACATACTGTATTATTTTTACCAGGAGATACCTGATTAACATTCTTCTCCAATTCACTCACTGCCATAACCGGACACTTACTAATATCCTCAATTACACCTGCGCTTACTACTGCATCTTTGAAAAAAGCAGTTACAACAACCTGGCTGTCGCTGACAGACCCATTTGCCAGACTCGTACCAATCGTACCAATGGATAATGTCTCCGGATATTGTTCTTGTAGAATAGCTGCCACATCTGCTGCCTGCTCATAAGGTGCCATAAAAATAATCAGACTGGGGTCTGTCAATCCCTGTGTTGCCGCCGAAACTGCACTTTGCGGATTCCCCTTTCCTGTTCCTACAAACGATTTCATTGCATACCCTCCTAAATCAAAAATACCTTTTTCATTATACCTTAATTTGTTAATTATTACAATATTCGACAAAAATGGGCTGACATTATGCTTTCACACTCTGTCAGCCCATTTCGATTCTATTTTAAAATTTTGCAAGAATATTTTTTACATTTTCAGTAATATTTCCACCAAAAACTGCAGAACCAGCCACGATAACATTAGCTCCAGCCTCCAGAACAACGTGGACATTATCTTTCGTAATCCCACCATCTACCTGAATGTCTGTCTGTAGTCCCATTTCCTGTATCATCTGTCTGGCTTCCCTGATACGTGCAGTCGATTCCGGTATATATTTCTGTCCGCCAAATCCCGGCTCCACTGTCATGATTAAGAGCATATCTATCTTTCCAAGATATGGCTTAACAGCCTCTACCGGAGTCCCCGGTTTGATGGAAAGTCCTGCCTTGCAGCCATGCTGATGAATCCGTTCTATTACCCCGTCTGCATCTTTCGTGGCTTCCAGATGAAAGGTAATAATATCCGCACCACATCTGGCAAATTCCGCAATATAACGTTCCGGCTCCGCAATCATAAGATGTACATCAAATACTTTCTGTGTGATGGAACGAATCGTTGAAATAACCGGCATTCCAAAAGATATCGATGGCACGAAAACACCGTCCATAACATCAATATGAATATATTGGGCACCTGCCTTATCTGCTTCCTCAATTTGTTTTCCCAGTATACTAAAATTAGCTGCAAGTATGGATGGTGACAATAAATTTTTCATATGCTCTCCTCATACAAAACTTCTAAATAACTCATTGGAATTTTCTACTACACAAGAAGAAAGGCTCTATACGAGCCATTCTTCCTACAATATACATGATTTCTTACTATTTTACAAATTCTTTTACTTTTGCATAGATGCCTTTTCCATCTAAGCCATATTTCTCAACAAGTGCTGCTGCCGGACCAGACTCACCAAATACGTCATTCATACCGATTTTCATAACCGGAGTCGGAAGTTTCTCGGATAAGCAGTCACAAACTGCACTGCCAAGACCACCGATAACAGAATGTTCCTCTGCTGTTACCACTTTACCAGTCTTCTTAGCAGATGCTAAAATCAGTTCTTCATCCAAAGGTTTGATGGTATGGATGTTAATGACTTCTGCACTGATGCCATCTGCTGCAAGCATTTCCGCTGCATCCAAAGCAGATGAAACTGTAATACCGCTTGCTACGATAGTAACGTCTGTACCTTCTTTTAACAGAACACCTTTTCCAATTTCAAATTTGTAATCCGGTTTATCATTGATTACCGGAACCGCTGCACGTCCGAATCTCAGATAAACAGGACCCTGCATTTCGATTGCTGCTCTGACTGCTGCTTTTGCTTCTACATCATCAGATGGAACGATAACTGTCATGCCTGGAATAGTTCTCATAAGTGCAACATCTTCGTTACACTGGTGAGTTGCACCATCTTCGCCTACGGTAATACCAGCATGTGTCGCACCAATCTTGACATTCAGATGCGGATAAGCAATAGAGTTACGAACCTGTTCAAAGTTACGTCCTGCTGCAAACATTGCAAAAGAACTGATAAAAGGAATTTTGCCACAGGTAGCAAGACCTGCTGCAATACCTGTCATATTACATTCTGCAATACCACAGTCGATATGACGTTCCGGGTATGCTTTCTGGAAAACACCTGTCTTGGTTGCACCTGCAAGGTCTGCATCTAATACAACCAGATTTGGGAAATCAGCACCACATTCAGCAAGTGCATTACCATAACTTTCTCTTGTAGCAATTTTCTTTACATCTGCCATTAGTTTGCACCTCCTAATTCCACACCAATTTTCTCCAGGTCTGCCATTGCAGTCTGATATTCTTCATCATTCGGTGCTTTTCCATGCCATCCAGCATTGTTCTCCATGAAGGAAACACCTTTACCTTTTACTGTTTTACAAACGATAGCTGTTGGCATACCTTTTGTATTTCTTGCTTCTTTGAAAGCGGCATCAATCTGTTCAAAATCGTTGCCATCAATATTGATT
>CAYVUF010000058.1:0-3401 GCA_964454605.1 uncultured Bacteroides sp. | reverse complement strand
GGGTAAGGAGAACATACATCTTCAATCTTACCGTCAATCTGTAAACCATTATTATCTACGACAACAACCAGATTATCCAGTTTTCTGTGTCCGGCAAACATAGCTGCTTCCCAAACCTGTCCTTCCTGAATTTCTCCATCACCAAGTAATGTATATACGCGGAAGTCTTTGTTATCCAGTTTTGCAGCAAGTGCCATACCAACTGCTGCAGAAATACCCTGTCCCAGAGAACCGGAAGACATATCAACACCTGGTGTTTCCTGCATACAAGGATGTCCCTGTAAATAAGAACCAAGATGACGAAGAGTTTTCAAATCTTCTACTGGGAAATAACCACGATTTGCTAACGCAGAATATAATCCCGGTGCTGTATGACCTTTTGACAATACAAAACGATCTCTGTCTGCCTTCTTCGGGTCTTGCGGGTCTATATTCATTTCCTCAAAATAAAGATAAGTAAAAATGTCTGCCGCAGATAAAGAACCGCCCGGATGTCCGGCTTTTGCACTATGTACTGCTGTTACAATACCTTTACGAACTTCATTAGCTGTTTTCTGTAACTCTAATTTGTTCATCACAAACCTCCATATTATTGTATTCATTATTTTGGAGTGGGAAACGCAAAACCGCTTATTGTCTGGCTTCCCACTCATAAAGTATCATATCATAATACTTTTTATCTCTCTACAAAAAAATTGCTTTTCGCCACGTTTCTTACCGCTTACTAATTGCTTTGTCCATAATAAGCATTTGCACCATGTTTTCTGTAATAATGCTTATCCTGTAATTCCTGCGGAGCAGGCTGGATACGTGGGTTGATGGTTTCTGCACGATATGCCATCTTTGCAACCTCTTCCAATACTACTGCATTGTGCACTGCATCAGAACCATTTTTCCCCCATGCAAAAGGACCATGATTTTTGCAAAGAACTGCTGGAACAGCCATTACTTCTTTGTTCATTCTCTTAAATTCATTTACAATCAGAAGTCCTGTGTTCTTTTCGTAAGCATCTGCAATTTCATCTTCGCTTAAGCATCTAAGGCAAGGTACTTCACCATAAATATAATCTGCATGTGTTGTGCCATAGCAAGGAATGCTTCTTCCTGCCTGTGCCCAGCTTGTTGCATAAGAAGAATGGTTGTGTACAATACCGCCGATTTCCGGAAAAGCTTTGTACAATTCCAAATGTGTCGGTGTATCGGAAGAAGGATTATAACGTCCTTCCACCTTATTTCCTTCCAAGTCCATCAATACCATATCATCCGGTGTTAATTTATCATAATCCACGCCAGATGGTTTAATTGCAAAAATGCCTGTTTCCAAATCAATTTCACTTACGTTACCCCAGGTAAAAGTAACCAGATTGTATTTCGGAAGAAGCATATTTGCTTCATAAACTCTTTGTTTTAATTCCTCTAACATGACTCTTTCCTTTCTGTTCTTACAACCTCTATTTCAAACTTTCCACTGCAGCTCTCTCGATAGCAAGACCAGCACTGTAACGTTTCATGAATGCATCAAATCCTTTTACATCTTTCTCTACCGGCTCTAACTTCTCACCCTTCTGTCCTGCAAATACTTTGGCATCCAGGAAAGCTGCCAGACTTTCGTCTGCTTCTTTGTTTATCATGTAAGATGCTAACAGTGCAATACCCCATGCGCCGCCTTCACCTGCTGTTTCCATGACACTAACCGGAGCATCAATAGCTGCTGCCAGAATGCTCTGGCCTACACCTTTGGTCTTAAACAATCCGCCATGTCCTAAGATTTCATCTACCTGCACATTTTCTTCTTTCAACAGAATGTCCAAACCAGTTTTAAGTGCACCAAGAGAAGTAAATAAATGAGTTCTCATAAAGTTTGCCAGATTAAATTTCGCATCTGGTGTACGGACAAACAATGGTCTTCCTTCATTGAAGCCTGTTACGTGCTCGCCGGAGAAATAGTTGTATGCTAACAGTCCGCCGCAGTCGTCATCGCCTTCCAGTGCTTTGCGGTACAGATTGCCGTACAATTCATTCATATCTACTTTCATACCCATAAGTTCTGAGTATTCTTTAAACAGATTTACCCATGCGTTTAAGTCAGAAGTACAGTTGTTGCAATGTACCATGGCTACCAGACTGCCATCCGGTGTCGTAACTAAGTCAATTTCATCATACACCTTGGATAATTCTTTCTCCATGACAATCATACCAAATACACTGGTTCCAGCAGACACATTACCAGTACGTTTTGCAACACTATTGGTTGCAGCCATACCTGTACCGGCATCACCTTCTGCCGGACAAAGCGGTACACCTGCCTGCAGTGTTCCAGAAGGGTCTAACAATTTTGCTCCTTCTTCTGTCAGAACACCTGCCTGTTTACCTGCTGTATAAACAGCTGGAAGAACCTCTTCTAATTTCCAATCATATCTGCCTGCAATCAATTCATTGAACTGTGCAATCATTCTGGTATTAAACTGACCCGTAGCGATATCAATCGGGAACATACCGGATGCTTCGCCTACACCTACTACCTTCTCACCTGTCAGTTTCCAGTGGATATAGCCTGCCAGAGTAATCACAAATTTCAAATCAGATACATGCTCTTCTCCATTCAAAATTGCCTGATACAGATGTGCAATGGTCCATCTCTGTGGAATATGATACTGGAAAAGCTCTGTTAATTTGGCAGATGCTTCTTCTGTAATCGTATTTCTCCAGGTACGGAAAGGCACCATAAGCTCATCCTGCTCATTAAATGCCATATAGCCATGCATCATTGCACTGAATCCCAATGCGCCAATCTTAACTAACTTCTCGCCATACTGTGCTTCTACATCTGCTGCTAACTTAGCATAACAATCCTGCAAACCACTCCAGATATCATCCAGACTATATGTCCAGATGCCATTCTCCAGACGGTTTTCCCAGTCATGTGCACCAGATGCAATTGGTTTGTTGTTTTCATCTACTAAAACTGCTTTGATTCTGGTTGAACCAAACTCAATACCTAATACGGATTTTCCGCTTGCAATACACTCTTTTGCTCCCATATTATAACCATACCTTTCTTCATTTCAGCTTCTGCTTATCTGAATGCTGCTTCGTTCCATCTTAATTCATTCTTGAAATCACGAATGGTTGTGTTCTTGTCAATAACAACGCTTTCAATTCCCATTGCTGCTGCCCAGTCTACCATCTGGTCTACTGTCAAGTCATAAGAGAATGCTGTATGATGAGCACCACCTGCCAAAATCCATGCTGTTGCTCCAATTTCCATATTCGGCTGTGGTGTCCAGAATGCTGTACCAACTGGAAGTTTCGGCATCGGTTTCTCAACTTTCTTACAATCTACTGCGTTAATTAACAGTCTGAATCTGGTTCCTAAATCAATCAGGGAACATGCCACACCA
>CAYVUF010000057.1:0-10116 GCA_964454605.1 uncultured Bacteroides sp. | reverse complement strand
ATATAATATAGTTGAATATATTTTCCAGATTGCTATGCACCCTTAAGGATATACCAAAGCAATAGAAACAGTAAAAATAATAGAAACCAAGGATTGTTCTATCTCTTTATTCACATATCTCCGTTATGATACCACAGCGGCCATTCAGTCCAAGCAATCCATAAAACTCTTCTCCATCCTCCAGCAGTTCCGTATAATCCATGCCAGCCAGGAAGGTTGTCCTGTAATTCCTGCCCTGATACTGATAGGTAATCACAAGCGTAACATCACTGCGGTTTCCTAATTTCGTTAACAGCTTATCACCTATGGTATAAGTTTTCTCATAATCATATGTAACAGTACCTTTCGTCGGTGCAGACTCAATCTTGTCATAAAGCTGTTTTACTGCATAGTCGGCTGCCGGAATGGTAAGTGCGCTTTCTACTCTTCCACACAATCTGCAGCCATACTGCTCCAGACCATCCACTCCTGCACCTGCTTCCCGTACTGTCATCCATTCATACTGACAGACATGCTCTGGAATCCGGTCGGTTGCTCCAGATACATCTGCCGCTGCACCTTCTGTACCATTAACATCTTTTGCAGTCTGACTAGTTCCCGAATTTCCGGCATTGGAGCCTTGACCGTTTCCCGACGTTGTGACTCTCTGCACCGTAAAACCTTGACAATTCGAATTCGAACGAGCAATTGCATTTTCCCAATCTTGTTTCTGCGCTTCCGTCACATTATCCGGAATCTTAATTGTCACATTGCACTCCCACAGCCAGTCTCTGTCGAAATTTGGTGGTGTTGTTCCCTGAAAGGTAATCACACGCAAGCCTGTACAATCAGAGAAGGCATACTCCCCAATCTGTGTAATACTGGATGGTATCACCACAGAAGTTATATTCGTATTCCCATCAAAAGCATGACCATCTATGCTCACAACACGTCCGTAATCGCCGTACCCCCCCCAGAAGAATTAGGCAAATCTACCTCCCAATAGCTATCCAGAATCACAATGTCACCGCTTGCATCTGGACCGCTTACTACTTTACACTCATTTGTCCCATTACCGCTAGCTTCATATTTTATCCATTCTTTTGCGTATCCAGCTTCTGTTGTCAGTTCTGTGGCCGGAAGAACAAGCACCTCACTCATTACAAGCACCATACCTAACAGCATGCCCAGAACCTTCTTACTCTTTTTTTCCAGTATGTTTTCTCCTGACTTTGTTTGTTTTCATCCTTTGCATTCCCCTTAATCCTTTCTTTTTTCTGTAATTATAATCTCTTTCTAACAGGAATACAATCATATTTCTTTTTACACAAAAAAGAAGTGCCGATACTCGACACTTCCTAACCTTCTGTTGGTAGCTAAACGGAGAAAGAGGGATTTGAACCCTCGCGCCGCGCAAGCGACCTACACCCTTAGCAGGGGCGCCTCTTCAGCCTCTTGAGTATTTCTCCAAATTCTGAACTTGCCCGCTACCAATATGCAATTGTGCGTTTTCACAACGCAAGTGTTATTATACCGAAATAACTTTTCCTTGTCAACGGTTTCCGGTAATTTTTTTCAAGTATCTGCTGTTTCCTTGTTTTCCTGTTCCGCGATTGCTTTTTCGATACGTTCTTTTACCATTCTTGCTATTTCCGGTGTCTTCATGGATGCGTATTCTTCATAATAAATCGGCGGCAGATAAATCAGCTTCACCGTAACCGGTTTGATTGACTTCTCATCAAAAGGTTTATAGGAATCTATTAACGCACAGGGAACAATCGGACACTTTGCTTTTACTGCACTTTTGAAACTGCCTCCCTTAAACTCCAATAACCTGTTCCCTTGTCTGCTGCGCGTGCCCTCCGCAAAAATAAGAAAATTTCTGCCTTTTTGTACTTCTTCCGACATCTGTTTAATCACCTGCATAGACTGGCGGATATCCTCTCTGTCTATGGCATAGGCTCCCAGTGCCGCAAAAACTTGTTTTAACAAAATGATATTTGCTACTTCCTTTTTAAAAACAACTGTAAACGGAACTGGACAGGATTCCAGAAACACCAGTACATCAAACAACCCTTGATGATTCGGGAAAAAGATAAACCCCTTTTCTTTGGGAATATTCTCTACTCCATAAGATTCAATGGTAACTCTTCCCGCCTTATTGGCCGCTTTTGTTGCTTTCTTTACAAAATAATATGCTTTTTCTTCCGAAATTTTTCTGCTTTTTCCGCACCACCAGATACCCAACATATAATAAGGTACTTTATACCACAGTCTGACTACCATTAAAATAATACGATACATATTAATTCCCATTTCTACGCACGCCTTTTACGCACTATATTACTCATTTCTTCTATATTCTTTTATACTCTTCTATGGCTGTTTCGTACAAATTATTGCCTTCGGAATCTATCACAACAATCACCGGAAAATCTTCTACTTCTAGTTTCCGAATTGCCTCAGTGCCCAAATCGTCATAAGCAATGACTTCTGAAGATTTAATCGATTTGGACAGAAGCGCACCTGCTCCTCCCACTGCTGCGAAATAAACTGCTCCATTGCGCACAATTGCCTCTTTCACCGCCTCAGAACGTTTTCCCTTGCCAATCATGCCAGTCAGTCCCAAATCAAGCAGGGATGGGGCATATTTGTCCATACGACTCGCTGTGGTAGGTCCGGCAGAGCCAATCGGTCTTCCTTCTCTTGCCGGAGAAGGACCCATATAGTAAATAATATTATTTTTCATTTCCAAAGGTAATGCTTCCCCTTTTTCCAAGGCTTCATACATTCTCTTATGGGCAGCATCTCTTGCAGTATAAATTGTGCCTGTAATATAAACATAATCACCGGAATGCAGTTTCTTTGCTTCTTCCTGTGTCATTGGTGCTTTGATATACCGATTCATTTTCTGCGCCTTTCCTTGTATCTGTCTTTTATATCATTCTTACCGCATGACGGTTCACATGACAACAAATATTGATTCCTACCGGCAGACCCGCAATGTGTGTAGGATAAGTGTTAATATTGACTGCAAGGGCAGTTGTTGTACCTCCCAGTCCACCTGGTCCAATGCCTGTCTGATTGATTTTCTGCAAAAGTTCTTCTTCCAGTTCTTTCACATACGGAATGGGAGAATGTTCATCCACCGGTCTGGTTAATGCTTTCTTCGCCATCCATGCACATTTCTCAAAGGTACCGCCAATCCCTACGCCTACCACCATAGGCGGACAGGCATTTGGTCCTGCATCTTTGACCGCTGTCATAACAGCATTTTTCACGCCTTCTATTCCATCTGCCGGTTTCAGCATAAAAACACGACTCATATTCTCGCTTCCGAATCCCTTAGGGGCTACAGTAATTTTTACTTCCTCTCCAGGAACCATTTCATAGTGAATAACAGCAGGTGTATTGTCTTTGGTGTTTTCCCGGATAAGCGGGTCTTTTACAACGGATTTTCTAAGGTATCCATCCACATATCCTTGTCTGACACCTTCATTAACAGCATCCTCCAGAAGCCCTCCGGTGAAATGAACATCCTGTCCGATTTCCATAAAAATAACTGCCATTCCCGTATCCTGGCAAATGGGTATCATATCTTCTCCGGCAATTTTCAAATTGTCCTGCAGCTGGCACAAAATCTGTTTTCCAAGAGGTGCCTGCTCTGTATCTGCTGCTTTTTGCATTGCCGCATCCATATCCGGTGTCAGAAAATGATTGGCTTCAATACACATTTCTTTGATATTTTCTGTAATTTCCGCTACATCAATTGTACGCATCCGTATCCTCCATACCTATTCGGCAATCTGTTTTCTGATTTCTTCTAATTCTTCCTGTGTGGGTTCACCAGGTTTCCAGCCAATTGTCTGGTTGTCGTCCTTATATCTTGGAATCAGGTGCATATGGAAATGGAAAACTGTCTGTCCTGCCACCTCACCATTGTTCTGCACCAGATTAAAACCATCGCAGTGAAGTTTTTCTGTCATCTGTCCTGCCATTTTTTTTGCAAGCAGCATCACCTTTGTGGCGGTTTCATCCGGTAACTCATACAAGTTTGCATAATGATTTCTGGGTAAAATCAGTGCGTGACCTTTTGCTGCCGGACCCAAATCCAGAATCACGCGAAATTCATCGTCTTCATAGATGGTTTTGGAAGGTATCTCTCCATTTGCAATTTTACAAAAAATACAGTTATCATCTCTCATTGTCTTGTCACTCCTATTCAAACATAAAAATCTGGTCCATTGTTCTAAGAATCTTAAAATCACCTTTCATGCGCATATCACCTGCCATAAAAGAACGTTGGAAGGTAGTTTCCCCTGCAACGATTTCCCGCATGGAATCCAGACTCATCTGAATTTCCACATCTGCTCTGGCAGTGTCACCATAGAAGCAGTTCAGATTTGCTCCATCTACTTCTATCAGTAAGGGTTTCTTTTTCTCTTCATAAGAAATCTTGTAAACCGCCGCAAAACCAGGCTGCGGCGCAAAGTGCATACGCAGCTCCTGCACAAATTCGGTTTCGTCTTCCTTCTCTCCGCCCATCATGTCCCGGAAAAGGCTTGTTAATTCCTGAATATCCGCCTTCTGCCGCTGCACATAGCTGTCGTCCGAAGCATACTGGGAAAGCTGTTCTGACTCCTGCGGTGTCAAATCAATATTCTGGGTAATGGATATTTTCTGTTTTACCGCCTGATTACTTGCCGGAAAACAAGCCATTTTCTGATTGATGGTACGATAAAGGTTTTCTGCTTTCTTCTCAATCATACGCTGATATTCTTCGTTATCTTCCAGAATGCTGATATCTGAAATATAACCGCACATACCGCTGCTTGGCCGACCGCCCAGAATCTCCCAGGCTGTAATCAGATTCAGCTTCGCTTCTCTCTCCCCATACGTTGTAGACATGGCAATCGGACACATATACAACTGGCTGATTTTCTCTTTGTCCCCATAAAGCCAGCAGGCATCCAGAAATTGCTGCATAAAGCCGCCAATGCCATACCATTCTACCGTTGTCGCCAGAATAATCCCATCTGCCGTTTTCAAGGTCTGGGGCAGGGTTGTAATACTATTCTTCATTTCATGCAAATGATATGTTTCTACTGTTACATGGAGTTCATCCAGCACTTCCTGCATTTTATTCAGAACAAAAAGTGTGGGGTCATCCATCAATCCTCTTCCGCCATAATATATATTAATCTTCATCGAAACAGATTCCCTCTTTTCTGATTATTTCTCATTGCGGGCACAAGCAGCCAGAAAATTCCGGTCACCAGAAATCCCATCAATACGCCTCCAATATGGGCTGCATTATTCACAAAGCTACTGGTAAATCCGCAGTACAGGGAAAAGGCAATGGTAAACACCACTCTTCCCGCTGTCATATCTGTCCATTTCCCACGATGCAGCAGCACCAGCATAAGCAAAGCACCTTCGATTCCAAAAACAGCGCCACTGGCTCCCACAGAGTTTGCATACTCGTGCGTAAGAAGCTCGTATCCCATAGAAAATACAGCTCCCGATATCCCTGACATAAAATAGGTAAGGGCATATGGAATATGTCCCATTTCTCTTTCTACCGCATTTCCAATATAGTAAAGCACCAACATATTGCTGATTAAATGCTCTGCATCCCAATGCAGAAACATACTGGTAAGCACCCGGTGCCATTCCCCGTTCTGTATCAGATACAAAACGCTGAAAGCACCTTTATTATATAACAAACTACCAGTAAATGTACATATAATAAATAGGATAACATTTGCCAGAACAAGGAACAGATTGACCCATGAGGTCTTTCTCCAATCCCAGTTCCACTGTTTTGCCTTTGCCACGCCCTCTTCTGTGGATAAAGTTTCTTTCTCTGGACTTTCTGTGGATATCTGAAACAAAAAATCTTCCAGTCGGCTTTTGATTCCGTAAAAATCTGCCACCTGATTTTCATGAATCAGCAAACGATTGTCCTGCGGATTTATCAGCCAGCAGAAAGCATCTTCCCTGCACAACCATTTTGCTTTTTCTGTATCCGAAGTAATTAACAAGGATAAAATATGTATTTCCCGGATTCCTTTCTGGGTAAAAAAGCCGCGTATGGACTCTTTTAAATCATACTGGTCCCAGGAAATATACAAACCCTGTTTATAATCAATTACATGCAATACATTTACATAGTGATTTTCTTCTTGAAAAAAGAAAGTAAATTCAGGAAGATTCGATGGAATTTTACAAAATCCCTGCTCGGTTAAAAAATGTTCTAACTGTTCAAACGTCATAATGTTTTAAAATGCCTTTCCTCAGCACAAAAATTTTTATATCTTTGAGGGTAACATTTTCATTCTGTCATGTCAAATTTACCAGTCCCCATGAATTTCTGCTGCACTTTTCCACAATACAACAAAAACTGCTACCCCCGGCTGAAAATTCAGCGGTTGTAGCAGCTTTCTGGCAATGGAGTGTTATTGCCTTTATAGTCTTATCCCTTAACAGCTCCTGCAGTCATACCTTCAATGAAGTATCTCTGGAAGCAAAGGAATACTATAAACACCGGTATAATACCGAACATAGAACCGGCAATCAATACATCATAATTGTTACCATATGGTGTAAGCAAAGTATTCAAACCAATTGGAAGTGTAAATTTATCTGCACTTCTGTATACCAACATCGGCCATAACACGTTATTCCAAGCATTCATCGCACAGAGAATGGACATTGCCGCAAAAGCAGGCTTTGTAATAGGAAGCATGATTTTGAAACAGATACCATATTCTGTTGCACCATCGATACGTCCGGCATCCAGCAGTTCTTTCGGCAGACCTGTCATATACTGTCGGAAGAAGAATATTGTAGATGCACCACATATACCCGGAAGGACAACACCTGCGGTTGTATCGATAAGTTTTAAAGTAATCATCTCTTTGTAAAGAGGTAAAATCAAGATTTCAAAAGGTACCATCATAGTTGCAATAACCAGGAAGAACAATAAATTCTTCAAAGGATATTCATACATCGTCAGACCATAAGCTACAATGTAGCAAAGAATCAAAGTACCTACAACGGAAACGAAAGTAAGAACCAAACTGTTCTTAAACCACATGAAATACTTCTGTGAATCAGCGTTTCCACTAAATAAGTAAATATAGTTATCTAACGTCATTGTTGATATATCAAGGTCAACACTAAGACCTTTACGAATCAACTCCGTACCTGGACGGAAAGAAGCAATCAAACCTGCAAACAACGGAAAAACAATAATAAGTGAAAGAATTGCAAACCACCCTGTTGCAAGTACGCTTAAAATTTTATTTTTAGCACTCATGCCCATTTTGGAAGAAGAATCTTTCTTTGCCATACTATCTCTCCTCCTTCTTGAATGTTCCATTAAAGAATAACTGAATTATATTGATAAACAATGCAACAACGAGAAGTACAATACCGATTGCACTGCCATATCCCAAATCATTCTTTGTAATACCACGTTTATACAGATAACCAACAATTGTAAGACCAATATTGTTTGGTGAATCTGGTCCTGCCCACAACATATAACTTTCCATAAACATTGCAAGACCTGCATAAATACTGATTGTTAATACATAAATTGTAGTTGGTTTAATCAGTGGTATCGTTATGTATCTAAATTTCTGCCAGGAAGATGCGCCATCGATTTCTGCTGATTCATACAGTGCTGTGTCAATGCTCTTCAAACCAGAAATAAAGTAAAGCATATTTACACCGGTCCATCTCCAGCAGCAGACAATAACCAGTGCTGCAAGTCCGGTTGCTTTTGCTTTCAACCATTTAAAAGTTCCAAGTCCAAGCGCTGCTGTAATAACATTCATCTGACCTGTTTTGTATTCAGAGAACATCAAACGGAATAAAGTACCGGAAATAACTACGGAAGTAAGAGCCGGCACATACAGACAGGCTTTCCAAAAACCTTTTGCCTTTACAAGGCGGGAATCCATCAGTACTGCGAATAACATCGGGAACGGTATAAGCAGTACAAGGGTTAATAACATATATTCTGCACTATTTTTAATAGCAGTAATAAAGGTCGGGTCCTTCAATAACTTCTGATAGTTTTTAAGTCCTACCCACTCTGTCATTGCAGGTCCGATATCCTGAAAACTCATTGTAATCGTACTAAACAACGGATAAATCCAGAAAAAAGCAAAACTCAATATAAACGGCAACACAAATACATAAGGTGCTGCTTTTTGTGAATAAAAGAATTTCTTAATCTTCATAAACAATATCACTCCTTACCAATAACAACCCCATTTATTTTATCCAATCTCTAAAAAGACAATTTTCGTATTTTATCTTGCTTGTAAGCAGCCATATAAGAATTTCAGAAGCAATTCTTACCATATAAAAAGGGGAGTACTCAGGAAGTTACTCCTGAGCAATCCCCTGCTTAATTACTGCTCTAAAGCAATTACATCCTGTGCTGTCTGTAAAGCTTCTTCTACATCAACACCATTTTCAAGAACATCGTTCAATGTTACGTTACAGAACTGTTCGTTGATTGTTGGGCTGATCTTAACTGTCATAATTGTACCAATCTGGTCTTTGATATCATTCAGAACATCATATGGATAGTTTCTGAAGAATGTGTTGTACTGGTTAGATTCATCATGTGCAAAGGATTCATCTGCCCAAAGAGCTGTGTTACATACGTCAAATCCTAAGTCATTCCAAATCATTGTTTCACCTTCTGGTGACATCTTTGCGTAGCAAAGGAAATCTGCTGCAAGTGCTGTATCAACGGACTGACCAGTTACAACTGTACCTGTACCACCGATACCTACAGAACATGTCTGACCAGCTTCAAATACTGGACATGGAGTGATGTACCAGTTACCTTCTTCTTCTGGCATGTAGTTGATGAAACGGCTCATGTACCACATAGCTTTCGGGAAGGAAACGATGTTGTGGTCAAGGATGTTCTGGAAACCAGCCTCTAAGTCAACGTGTCCGTCTGGAGAAACTTCAGCAACACCTGACTCTAACCAACCCTGCTGCATTGTAAGCATTTTCTTAACGGAATCAATCTGTACGTTAGCTGTTGCATCATTGCTTCCACCTGTCCAGTCATCACCGTATTCTGCCATTGCAATCCACATCCAGTCAACACCAGCTGTATCAACAGATGTGAAGTATTTACCTTCTTCATGTCCGATAGCTTCAAGGTATTTCTCACCAAGTGCTGTATAATCATCCCAAGTTACTACTGCATCAACTTCTTCCTGTGTAATGCCAACTTCTTCAAGAGCTGCCATATTCCAGTACATAACAGTTGCACCTACGTGGAAAGGAGCACCATACTGTTTTCCGTCAGCACCTTTGTAAGCATCAAGACGGGATGTTAACATATCTCCTGCATATGGAGTCATAGCTTCATCCAATGGATATAACCATGTATCAAGACCTTCGTAAACGTTAGGAACCTGACCCATTTCAACGTCACAGATATCAGGAGCACCTGTACCTGCTGTTAAAGATGTTAACAGTTTTGTGTGCATATCTGAATAAGGATATGTAGTAAATGTAATTTCAATTGTTCTGTCTGGATTTTCTTCGTTCCATTTCTCAACCATCTGAGCGTAGAATGTGTTATGAGCTTCTACGAAAGACCAGCATTCCATATGTGTACCATTTGGATCACCTACTGTTGTAACTGCATCTGGTTCTGCTTCACCTTCAACAACTTCTTCGCCTTCTTCTGCAGCAGCATCATCTGCTGCTTCTTCTGTTGCTACATCTTCTGTTGCAGCATCTGTTCCTTCTGTAGCAGCTGTGTCGCTAGAACCACATCCTGCTAAAACGGATGCTGTCATAGTAGCTGTCAAGAGAGTAGCTAATAATTTCTTTTTCATTTCTTTTCCTCCTTTAAAATCTTCATTCTGAAAATGAAATTTCAGACAAGCATCTGCATCTATATTTCTATAAAATAATCTGAATTATTTTAGTTTGATATATATGCTGCATACCTTTTCATCAAACTGCCAAGAAAAATATTTTTCCTTTATTTTCCAAACCGGCAATTTGTACAAGTTTTGTTTTTTTTGCTTGTCTTTATGTTCACATTCTACAATAACCATTATTGTATGTCAATAGGGATTTTAGTAT
>CAYVUF010000056.1:0-10279 GCA_964454605.1 uncultured Bacteroides sp. | reverse complement strand
CTGAAAAATGAGTACTACTTCTCAAGCGAGTCAAAGAATCAATGCTTTACTCGATGAAAACAGTTTCGTTGAAATTGGCGGTCTTGTAACAGCAAGAGCAACAGATTTCAATCTGAAACAGACGGAAACTCCTTCTGACGGTGTTATTACCGGCTACGGAGTGATTGATGGCAATCTTGTGTATGTATACAGTCAGGATGCTTCTGTGTTAAACGGAACAATTGGTGAAATGCATGCAAAGAAAATTGCAAACCTCTATGATCTGGCAATGAAAACAGGTGCTCCTGTTATCGGTTTAATCGATTCTGCCGGACTTAGATTACAGGAAGCAACAGATGCACTGAATGGATTTGGTGAAATCTATATGAAACAGACATTAGCTTCTGGTGTGATTCCACAGATTACAGCGATATTTGGCACCTGTGGCGGTGGACTTGCTGTTGTTCCTACATTAACAGATTTTACTTTTATGGAAGCAGACAAGGCTAAATTATTTGTAAATGCTCCGAATGCAATTGAAGGAAATGAAGTTTCCAGATGCAACACAGCTTCTGCTGCATTCCAGAGCGAAGAAGCAGGTATTGTAGACGTGGTTGCAGATGAAGCATCTATTCTGGCTCAGATTCGTCAGTTGGTTTCTATTCTTCCTGCAAACAATGCAGATGTAGCCTTAGATGACTGCACAGATGATTTGAACAGAGCATGTGCAGAAATTGCTAATTGTGTAGGAGACACTTCTATTGCTTTATCTCAGATTGCAGATAATGGTATCTTTGTAGAAGTAAAACAGAATTATGCAAAAGATATGGTTGCAGGATTTATCAGATTAAATGGTGCAACTGTTGGTGCGGTTGCAAATCGCAGTGAAGTATATAATGAAGAAGGCGAAGTAACAGAGAAATTTGATACAGCTTTATCTGCAAGAGGCGCAGAAAAAGCAGCAGATTTCATTAATTTCTGTGATGCTTTCGATATTCCGGTATTATCTTTAACAAATGTAACAGGCTTCGCAGCTACAAAATGTGCTGAGAAGAAGATGGCTAAGGCTGTTGCAAAACTTACTTATGCGTTTGCAAATGCAACGGTTCCAAAGGTTAATGTAATCATCGGCAAAGCATATGGAAGTGCATATGTTGCAATGAATTCTAAAGCAATTGGTGCAGATATTACAATCGCATGGCCAGATGCAGAAATCGGTACAATGGATGCAAACCTTGCAGCTAAGATTATCTGTGACGGACAGGGTGCTGATGCAATTGATGCATGTGCAAAAGAATACGCAGCATTACAGAACAATGTAGTAAGCGCTGCTAAGAGAGGATATGTAGACCAGATCGTAGAGCCTGCTGATACCAGAAAATATGTTATCGGTGCTTTCGAAATGTTAGCTACAAAGAGTGAAGGCCGTCCAGAGAAAAAACACGGTACAGTTTAGAAAGGATGATACTTAATATGAAAAAATTATTCGCAGTATTAGGTATGGTTACCTGTATGATTGGGCTGACCGCATGTGGCTCTACGGAGGAAACAACATCTACTCCGATTAGTGAAGAACAGTTGATTCAGTATGGTGAGCAGAATGTTGCCAGCATGCAGCAGATTATTAGTCAGAATGCTGAAGAACAGTATATAGACAGCGAAGTTATTTACGATGGTCTGACCAATATGAAGAGTGCAATGGAAGATATAGGTGAGTACCAGGGTACAGATGGTGGCGATGTAGTATTTAAGGATGAAGAAACAATTGTCAACATTAACGTTCTTGGAACTGAGCACAATGCAGTTGTAGAAATTCTTTTAGATGAAGATATGGCATTTACAAGTATTGCAACAAATGTTACATATTCTTTAGGAGAAAAAATGGAGAAGGCAGCTTTAAATACCCTGCTTGGTATGGGAACTGTATTCGTCGTTTTAATTCTGATTAGTTTGATTATTTCTGCATTTAGTTTGATTCCGAAGATTCAGGCTGCTTTCAGCAAGAAACCGGCTGAAACAAAGGAAACCAAAACAGAGAGCGCAGCAGCTCCGGTTGTTGAGGAAGAACTTTCCGATGACCTGGAACTGGTAGCTGTTATTTCAGCAGCAATTGCAGCATATGAAGGTTCTGGTTCCACAGATGGATTTGTTGTAAGGTCCATTCGTAAAGCAAATAAGAGTAAATGGCAGAATGCCTAACATTAATAGGAGGATTATAAAATGAAAAACTATACAATTACCGTAAACGGCAGCGTATATGATGTAGTAGTAGAAGAAGGAACAACAAGCGGTGCTCCTGTTGCAGCAGCTCCTGTGGCACCGAAAGCAGCACCAAAGGCAGCAGCAGCTCCGGCAGCAAAAGCAGCAGGTGCGGCAGGCAGCATTAAGATTGAAGCAGGTGCAGCTGGTAAAGTATTCAAAGTAGAAGCAAACGTAGGACAGGCAGTGAAGAAAGGTGACACTGTTATAGTATTGGAAGCTATGAAGATGGAAATCCCTGTTGTAGCTCCAGAAGATGGCACAGTAGCAAGCATCGAAGTGGCTGTTGGTGATCCTGTTGAAGCAGGTGCATTACTTGCAACTTTAAAATAATAGGTACATCAGCCTGCAGTGATAAGTTGCAGGTGTAAAATCGCATTGATTACAACAGGAGGTAAAAAAATGGATTACATAGCAAATACGCTATCCAATCTGATTCATCAGACAGCTTTCTTCAATTTGACTTGGGGAAACTATATCATGATTGTGGTAGCATTGGTATTCCTATATCTTGCTATCAGATATGAATTTGAACCACTTCTTTTGGTTCCGATAGCTTTCGGTATGCTGCTTGTTAATATTTATCCGGATATCATGGCACCTTATGGTGCAGATGGTGCCGGCGGCGGTTTACTGTATTATTTCTACAAACTGGATGAATGGGCAATTCTGCCATCCCTCATCTTCATGGGTGTAGGTGCGATGACAGACTTTGGTCCTTTGATTGCTAACCCGAAGAGCTTCTTGCTTGGTGCAGCAGCACAGTTTGGTATTTTCGCAGCTTATTTTGGAGCAATTGCGTTAGGCTTCAATGATAAAGCAGCAGCGGCTATTTCTATTATCGGTGGTGCAGATGGTCCTACATCTATTTTCCTTGCTGGAAAATTACAGCAGACATCATTGCTCGGACCGATTGCGGTTGCGGCATATTCTTATATGTCACTGGTACCGATTATCCAGCCGCCTACTATGCGACTTTTAACATCTGAGAAGGAAAGAAAAATTAAAATGGGTCAGCTTCGTCCTGTTACTAAGTTAGAGAAGATTCTTTTCCCTATCGTTGTTACCATTGTTGTTTCTCTGATTCTTCCTACAACAGCTCCACTTATCGGTATGCTGATGCTTGGTAACCTGTTCAGAGAATCTGGTGTTGTAAGACAGTTAACAGACACTGCTTCTAATGCACTTATGTATATCGTAGTTATTATCCTTGGTACTTCCGTAGGTGCTACTACAAGTGCAGAAGCATTTTTAAATGCTGACACCTTGAAAATTGTTGTACTTGGTCTGATTGCATTTGCATTCGGTACAGCAGCGGGTGTATTGTTTGGTAAAGTGATGTGCGTTGTAACAAAAGGTGGAGTGAATCCACTGATTGGTTCCGCAGGTGTATCTGCCGTTCCAATGGCAGCCAGAGTATCTCAGAAGGTTGGTGCAGAGGCAGACCCTACTAACTTCCTGTTGATGCATGCTATGGGTCCTAACGTAGCAGGTGTTATCGGTACAGCAGTAGCAGCCGGTACTTTCATGGCAGTATTCGGCGTATTCTAAAGTTACAAATATCAGGAGGAAAATAAAAATGGCAGAAATCGTAAAAAAACCGGTTAAAATTACCGAAACTATTCTGCGTGATGCACATCAGTCTTTGATTGCAACCAGAATGCCTACCGAATTGATGCTTCCAATCGTAGATAAAATGGATAAAGTTGGCTATCACTCAGTAGAATGCTGGGGTGGTGCAACATTTGATGCATCTCTTCGTTTCTTAAAAGAAGATCCATGGGACAGACTTAGAAAGTTAAAAGATGGATTCAAAAATACAAAGTTACAGATGTTACTTCGTGGACAGAATGTACTTGGATATCGTCATTATGCTGATGACGTAGTTGCATATTTCGTACAGAAATCAATTGCAAATGGTATTGATATCATCCGTATTTTCGACTGTCTGAATGACCTTCGTAACTTGAAAGCATCTGTTGATGCCTGCAACAAAGAAGGCGGACATGCACAGATTGCACTTTCTTATACATTAGGTGATGCTTATACAGATGAATACTGGATGGACATCGCTAAGAGAATTGAAGATATGGGTGCACATTCCATCTGTATCAAAGATATGGCTGGTCTTTTAGTTCCTTACAAAGCTGAGAAGTTAATCACAGCTATGAAGAGCGCAACGGATCTTCCAATTCAGTTACATACACACTATACTTCTGGTGTTGCAAGTATGACATATTTGAAAGCAGTAGAAGCAGGTGTAGATGTAATCGACTGTGCTATGTCACCATTCTCTATGGGAACATCACAGCCTGCAACAGAAGTTATGGTTGAAACATTCAAAGGAACTCCTTATGATACAGGTTATGACCAGAACTTACTTGCAGAAATTGCAGATTATTTCAAACCATACAGAGAAGAATGTCTTGCAACAGGACTTCTTGATCCTAAGGTTATGGGCGTTAACATTAAGACTCTGTTATATCAGGTACCTGGTGGTATGTTATCCAACATGGTTAGCCAGTTGAAAGAACAGAATGCAGAAGACAAATATGATGACGTATTGAAAGAAATTCCTAGAGTTCGTAAAGACTTTGGTGAACCACCACTTGTTACACCTTCTTCACAGATTGTTGGTACACAGGCGGTTATGAACGTATTGATGGGCGAACCATATAAGATGGCTACTGGTCAGACAAAAGACCTGTTAAGCGGTAAATATGGTGAAACAGTAAAACCTTTCAATCCAGAAGTTCAGAAGAAAGTTATTGGTGATGCAGAAGTAATTACATGTCGTCCGGCAGATTTACTTCCAAACGAACTTGATAAGTTAGAATCTGAAATGAAAGAATGGAAACAGCAGGATGAAGACGTATTGTCTTATGCTCTGTTCCCACAGGTTGCAATTGATTTCTTTAAATATCGTCAGGCTCAGCAGGAGAAAGTTGATATGACTCAGGCTGATACAAAGAATGCAGCTTACCCAGTATAAAAATCATTGAATTATTGAGGTGTCTTCATCCGGAAGGATGGAGGCACTTTTTGTATTTTTTTGCAGTTGACTAGGGTTACATAATATATTATAATAACATATGTTATAAATGAACGTTGCAGGCAAAGAGAAAGGCATGGTTATTATTATGGCGAGAAAAGAAACAATTACCAAAATGGATATTTTGAATGCAGCCTTTGAAATGGCAAGCGAAGAAGGTTTCGAACATATTACAGCACGAACTCTTGCGGCAAAGGCAGGATGCTCTACGCAACCTATTTTCCGCATTTACAAAAATATGGAAGAAATGGGCGAAGAGCTGTTTGAACAGGTGGTAGCTTATTTTGAAGCCTATTATGACAGCTTTCCACGCAAGAATGATACTCCATTTGTAAATCTTGGACTTGCCTATATTCGCTTTGCACAGGATAATCCCAAATTGTTTCAGCTTTTATTTGCATCAGAAAAAAGACATGGAAAGAGTCTTTACGATATTTTGAATGGCTCAAATGGCGCAGTGGTAAAAGAAATCAATAACGCAAAATTTTATGGCTGCAAAAATCCCAGTGCTCTGTTTATGAAGATGTGGATTTTTATTCATGGAGCAGCCTGTATGTCTTTGACTGGCGATTATGACCTGAAAGAAGATGAAACTGTTGTTCTTTTGGAAGAATCCTATCAGGCTTTCATGGAAACGATGCAGTAGGATTGACAGACGAAAGATAAAATGGGAAAGGATTGGCAGTACCAATGGAGAATCGTTATGATATTATAACAAGAATCAATGAACATTATGGGAAAATGAGCAAAAGCCAGAAAGCAATCGCAGCCTTTATTTTTGACCATTATGATAAGGCAGTTTTTATGACAGCAGCCAGATTGGGAGATACGGTAGGTGTCAGTGAATCTACGGTGGTACGTTTTGCTACTTTTATCGGTTATAATGGCTATCCGGAATTTCAGAAAGATTTGGAAGAATGGGTGCAGAATAAAATCAATTCGGTACAGAAGATTGGTGCCAAATATGGACAGAGCAGTCAGTCGGAAATTCTGACTTCTGTATTAAATGCAGATATTGACAAAATTAAAGATACGATTGATAATCTGGATCCGGTTGCCTTTGAAACGGCTGTTGATATTATTTTGGAAGCAAAGAATGTTTATGTTATGGGAGTCAGAAGCTGTGAACCATTAGCGGATTTCCTGCATTTTTATCTGAATATGATTCGGGGAAACGTAACGCTCCTGCGGACAACCAGTGTTTCGGAAACTTTTGAGCAGATGATACGGATCGATGAAAAGGATGCTATTATCGGCATTAGTTTCCCACGTTATTCCATGCGTACTTTAAAAGCAATGGAGTTTGCCAACGACCGGAATGCCAAAGTTATCACCATTACGGATACGGTGCATTCTCCCATGAATTTGTATTCTTCCTGCAATCTGCTGGCAAGAAGTGATATGGTTTCAATTGTAGATTCCTTAGTAGCACCCCTTAGTGTGATTAACGCGCTGGTGGTTGCCATGTGTCTGAAAAAACCGGAAGAAGTAAAGAAGAACCTGAAAGATTTGGAATATGCATGGAATAATTATCAGGTATATTTGAATGATGAGATTAACTTTATTGATGAAGAACCTATGTTGAATTATCCTTTGCGCAAAGAGAAAAAATAGCGGCAGGAGAGTGTGAAGAGAGGATTCGTATGAGCAAAGTAATAGTAATCGGCGGTGGTGCTGCTGGAATGTTAGCTGCCATTGGTGCAGCAGAAAATGGACATCAGACGGTGCTGTTAGAGCAGAATGAAAAATTAGGAAAAAAACTTTTTATTACCGGCAAAGGCAGGTGCAATGTAACAAATGCCTGTGAAGTGGAGAAACTTTTCGAGAATATCATTACAAATCCCAAATTCTTATTCAGTGCCATTTATGGATTTGACAATCATAGAATCATGGCACTTTTGGAGGAAGCAGGATGTCCTCTGAAAATTGAGCGAGGAGAGCGTGTTTTCCCGGTATCCGACCATTCTTCCGATGTGATTGCAGCACTGAGTCGTATTTTGAAAAAGAAACAGGTGGAAATCCGACTTCATACCAAAGTCAAAAAACTTTGGCTGGAAGAAGAACCGGAGAAACATATTTGTGGTGTGATATTGCAAAATGGTACAAAAGAAAGGGCAGATGCAGTTATCGTTGCAACCGGCGGTTTGTCTTATCCCACCACAGGTTCAACCGGAGAAGGGCACCGGATGGCAGAAGAAGTAGGGCATACCATAAAAGAGTGCCAGCCTTCACTGGTTCCATTTGAAACCGCAGAAGAATGGTGCAAAGAACTGCAGGGATTGTCCTTAAAGAATGTGACTTTAAAAATGTATGATGGGAAAAAGGAAGTTTATCAGGGATTTGGCGAAATGCTGTTTACCCATTTTGGAGTCAGCGGACCGCTAGTTTTGAGTGCCAGCAGTTTTTATGGAAAATGCCGAAAGAAAGAAGAAGTTAAGCTGGAGCTGGATTTAAAGCCGGCACTGAGCGAAGAACAGCTTGATAAAAGAGTTCTCCGGGATTTTGAAGAGGCACAGAATAAGCAGTTTAAGAATGCTTTACATGGATTGTTTCCGGCGAAATTGGTGCCGGTTATGATAAAATTATCGGGTATTGACCCGGAGAAAAAAGTCAATGAAATAACGAAAGAAGAAAGAAAATATCTGGTACATCTGACAAAGCATTTGAAAATGCAGGTGAATGGAACCAGAGATTTCAAAGAAGCGATTATTACAAGAGGCGGTATTCATATAAAAGAAGTAAATCCGTCTACGATGGAATCCAAAATCGTAAAAGGGCTGTATTTTGCTGGAGAACTGTTGGATGTAGATGCTTTTACAGGCGGTTTCAATTTGCAGATAGCATGGTCTACTGGTTATCTGGCAGGCAACAGCATTTAAAATGGAATAAGAGGAGAAAAAGATGGGTGTTAATATTGCAATCGATGGGCCGGCAGGAGCAGGCAAAAGTACAATCGCAAAAATAGTAGCAAAGAAACTGGGATATATTTATGTGGATACCGGAGCTATGTACCGGGCAATGGCACTTTATCTGCTACGACAGGGAGTTGACCCGAAGGATGCAGAAGCAGTCAGTGAGAAATGCAGGGAGGCAGATATTACAATCCGCTATGAAAATGGAGAACAGGTGGTATATCTGAATGGTGAAAATGTGAATGCTTTTCTGCGCACTGAGCAGGTAGGCAATATGGCATCTGTTTCCAGTGCCAATCCGGATGTCCGTAGAAAACTGGTGGAATTGCAGCAGAAACTGGCAGCGGATGCGGATGTTGTTATGGATGGAAGAGATATCGGAACCTGTGTGCTGCCGAATGCTGAGGTGAAGGTATATCTGACTGCCAGCAGTAAGGTACGGGCGAAAAGAAGATTTGATGAACTGACAGCAAAAGGTGAAAAATGTGATATCGATGTGATTGAAAAGGACATCGTGGAAAGAGATTATCAGGATATGACACGTGAAATATCACCTTTAAAGCAGGCAGAGGATGCCATACTGGTTGATTCATCCGATATGACAATTGAAGAAGTAGCAGACAGGATTATGACACTGAAAAAGGCTGAATAACTGGTACGGTGCAGAAACAATCAAGGAACATACGTTTCTCAGGAGGATGCAGATGGAAGTAATGTTAGCAAAGAAAGCAGGTTTTTGCTTTGGTGTGAAAAGGGCAGTAGAAACGGTTTACGAACAGGCAAGGACAGGTGACAGAATCTATACCTTTGGTCCTATTATTCACAACGAGGAGGTTGTTAAGGATTTGGAAAAGAAGGGAGTCTGTGTCATTGAAAGTAAGGAAGAACTGGCACAGATAAAAGACGGTACAATTGTAATCCGTTCCCATGGGGTATCAAAGGAAATCTATGACCAGATAGAAAAGCAGGGATTGAAATGCGTAGATGCGACCTGCCCTTTTGTAAAGAGAATCCACAATATTGTTGAAAAGGAAAGTGCGGCCAATAAGCAGATTGTAATTATCGGCAACGCAGGGCATCCAGAAGTAGAAGGGATTATGGGCTGGTGTGCCAGTGATGCAATCGTTATAGAATCGTTGGAAGAAGCAGAAAAATTCCGCTATTATGAGGAAAAAGAAATCTGTATTGTTTCACAGACGACATATAATTACAATAAATTTCAAGATATAGTTGAAATTTTTAAACAAAAAGGTTACAATGTTAGTGTTGTGAATACTATATGTAACGCTACGGAAGAAAGACAAACTGAAGCTAGGAAGATAGCAGCTCAGGTCGATGTTATGATAGTAATAGGTGGAAATCATAGTTCTAATACGCGGAAACTATATGAAATCTGTCTGCAGGAGTGTGAAAATACTTATTTTATACAGACACTGGAAGACTTGCATTTAGAGTTACCGAAATCTGTCCGCCTGGTGGGTATTACAGCAGGGGCATCTACCCCAAATAATATTATCGAGGAGGTTCAAAATTATGTCAGAATTAACTTTTGAACAAATGTTAGAAGAGTCTTTAAAGACAATACACACAGGAGAGGTTGTTGAAGGTACAGTCATTGATGTGAAACCCGAAGAGATTGTTCTCAATATCGGCTTTAAGTCTGATGGTATTCTTACAAGAAATGAGTATACAAATGAACCAAATGTAGATTTGACAACTGTTGTAAAACCTGGTGACACAATGGAAGTGAAAGTCCTGAAAGTAAACGATGGAGAAGGACAGGTACTTCTTACTTACAAACGTCTTGCTGCTGATAGAGGCAATAAGAGAATTGAAGAAGCATTTAACAACAAAGAAGTATTAACAGCAAAAGTTGCACAGGTATTGGAAGGCGGCTTAAGCGTAGTAGTAGAGGAAGTGAGAATTTTCATTCCTGCAAGCCTTGTATCTGACAGCTATGAGAAAGATTTAACAAAATATGCAGGACAGGAAATTCAGTTTGTAATCAGTGAATACAATCCTAAGAGAAGAAGATATATCGGCGACCGTAAACAGTTATTAGTAGCTGAGAAGGCAG